>CAYLKB010000258.1:714-1503 GCA_964384165.1 uncultured Methanosarcinales archaeon | reverse complement strand
GGGTTCGATCCCCTGTATGCGCACAGTGTTGTGGTTGTTGTGTAGTAGAACAACAATGTGGCATCATAGTCTACAGTTTATTACAATTGCGTTCTCACCTGGGCCAACTCGGCCTTCCATCCTTAACTGGTCGGTAAATGAGTATCAACTTTGGACAGGAAGTTAAAAGCACAGAGTTACCAGTGGACTAGCTCCAAGTCATAACTGTCACTATGAAAGTAGCCGTGTTGCCCAGGGCAACAGAAATAGAGATGGGCAGCACACCGTTGCACCTCGGCATGGGTCAGTTCTAACTTTAACTCTACACCGACGTATAATGTCAATAAAAAATAATAACTAAATTAAGCAACCATTAACAAGTAAATAAAATGCATGTACTCAGTTAGGACCTTAATCAATTCATGGAACATGAGAATTTTAACTGTGCCTGAAAAGTAGAGAATGTATATCTAGTGAATGAATATTATGTCAATCCAGAACTCCCTTGATTCAATTTCAGCAAGTAGGTTTTGAACTAAATCCCGACTCATGTGGTTTAATATCCCTTCGACTTAGCAAAATGTGGTTGGGATTACACCAACAAGGGCAAGACATGTGCCAAATGGGGGAGGGGAGGGTGACTCAACAAATGAGTGAATTATAACATTTTTATTTTTAAATTGTGAATTTACTAACCAAGTAAATAAATCAGTACAAGATTATGTTAGTAATTATATCGAAGATCGTTTGAATAATTATTTAATACCAGATATAAAAAATAATTTTGTTTCTTCAGATACTTCAACTTCA
>CAYLKB010000258.1:0-704 GCA_964384165.1 uncultured Methanosarcinales archaeon | reverse complement strand
TCATCACCAGCTGTGTTCTGGTCCATGTGTGTCTGTATCGCTAAGCCTAAAGGTGCAGTAGTAAATTCACATGCATCTGAGGCCTAGATGTAATTTACCTGTATCTCTAAGGCCCTAAGGTGCAGTAGTAAGTTCGCATGTGTCTAAGGCCTAGAGATAATTAACCTTTATCTCTAAGGCCCTAAGGTGAAGTAGTAAATTCACAGGCCTAGAGGTAATTTACATGTATCTAAAGGTGCAGTAGTTATCAAATGTACCTGTAAGGCCAGCTGGTGTCGATGGAAGTCGATATGTGAATGATGCACCTGCAGGAGGAGTTGTATCTAAAATAGGAGTAGCCGATGATGGCGATGATGTAAGTGTGGTAGAACTACTGTGGTGGCTGCTATATTGCAGATCAAATGGACCTGTAGCTGGCGAATAGAAGACATATTGTACTGATGATGATGGTGGAGTAGGATAACGGGCTGGTGGAGGACCAGGTTGATATTGTACAGGTATACCAACAGGTGTGTAATAGACACCATCTGGTCTCATCTCAATACAGTACGCAGGTGGAACAGTCGCACTACGAGGTGGTACTGTTAAACTGGACGGAGGTGCCGGTGGTGGAGGTGGAGGAGGCATAGCTAATGGGTACGTTTCAACTGATTGTGCTGTCATCAACTGGCTACCGGCATTTGCACCAGACATAGCTGATGGAC
>CAYLKB010000257.1:0-1507 GCA_964384165.1 uncultured Methanosarcinales archaeon | reverse complement strand
GATTTCTTCAAAATATATTTTGTTATATTTATCTTCCCCCATACAAAGAAGTATTTCATTACTTTTTATTATTTTTATATAGAAAGACCAAAATACACTAAAGAATATGGTATTATTAATATACATACAACATAAATTAAAATATTTCTTGTCTTTTTTATTAGTAACAAAAGAAATATTACAAGTATTACCTTTGATTTTAATAATTCGAATTTCTTTGCTTTCTCCAAATGGCCCTAATTTAACTGATTTTCCTTTTTCAATTAAATAAGTGCCAAGTATATTTTTTGTTTCGATTTCAGATTTTGAATAAATAAGTGATAAATTTAAAATGAAAAAGGCCACTAATAATAATACTTTTCTCATACATTATCTCCTGTTATTTTTTCACACCCTTTTCTGAGAAATCCAATATTTTTTAATTCGGTAACAACAAAATTTTTTATTACTTCTTTTTGTTTTTCCCCAGTCATATTCAAAAAATTGCATAATTTTGATTTATCCATTATCTTAAAGAAATAATATCCTGAACTAGATCTTCTGTATCCATTTAAATTTATTTCATCTGGAACTCCCTTAAAACATCCTTGGAAAATTTTAGGCTCAATTAAGCTGGTTTTATGGGAATAAATTCGAATTTGAAACAATTCTTTGTTCTTACCTATTTGAATTTGTTTACATATATAGTTTTCTCCAGGATGTCCGTTTTTAAAATCAATTTCTGCAAAATTATGGTTCAATTCTTCAGTAATTTCTTCCAAAAATAATTGAATTTTACTCCAAATTTCTTCCTTTGCTTCTATACTGCCTTGATTATCCCTCTCAATTAGAACTATATCGTTAGGAATGAAACCTTCAAATTCTCCTAATCCGTTTTCACGTAAGAAAGAACAAAAGTTACTCAATATAGCATTTAATCGGTGAGATGGTTTGCTATAATACTGATCTTGAAAAATGGAATATGAAATTTTATAAATATCTCCCCAAAGAAAATGGGCGACAAAATCGCTATCATTTAATACTTCATCTTCAATATCTTCTTTAAACTGTGTAAGATATATTAAGTGTGATGGCTCATTCTTTAGCTCCTTATTTTTTTTGCATAATTGAAGATAGTTTTTCAATTGATTTTTATGCTGTTTTGAATTCCATTTTATCTCAAAAAGGATGTTAATTTTGTCAGAAAACAAAATCATATCAATATAAAATCCATCAAAATACTTTTGCGTAATAATATTGAATTTGTTTTCAGGTATTGAAACATCATAGTCCATTAACAATTTAGAATAAATCGAAGGACATTCCTGTAGTGTCCATGCAAATAATTCCGTAAGAAAGTTTTCTTTTGGAGTTAATTCTTCTTTATGAATATATTTTAGAAGTTTTGAGAATTTAGATTGCTGTTTCATAATTTACTAAGCCTCAAAAAAGTATTCATCTATAAAATAATAGCATTTTTAATTGCCCTCAAGCATTTCTATACCTTTTCAAACCACGTCTACCTAAC
>CAYLKB010000256.1:0-1511 GCA_964384165.1 uncultured Methanosarcinales archaeon | reverse complement strand
TCCATAAATCACGAAGTATTTCATTACGAATGCATATGTCTGCTTTGCATCTTTTCTTTCGGCTTTTGCAAAAAAATACGGTTCCATGGCATACCTGTACATTTGTATGAACAAAGCCATTAAAACTGCTATCTTATAACTTGCTCCATACTCCCCAAGCATTTCCAGTGGATTATCACTGTCAACCAGCCTTCGCAGTATCATTTTATCCAGGGCATCATTGATTGATCCTCCAAGACCGGATACCAGCAAAGGAAGTGAATAGATTATCATATGCTTCCAGAGTTTGGGATCGAAACGAAAATGTACTGCAGCAATTTCCTTCGAGAGCATTAATAACATAGAAATACTTCCTATGGCATTTGCGAGGAATACGTATCCCACTCCAAAATCAGCATCATATAAATTCCCCATCAGGCTTTTTCCTTTTTCTCTCAATGCAGGTTCTATCTTCAGGAAGAGGAAAACCAGGCTGATGGTAATCACCACGTTCAGTATTTTTATCACACTGAATTTCAGTGCTTTGTTTTGCCGCCTAAGCCTTGCGAAGGGTATTGCCGTAATTGCATCTGTCGCGAGTATGATTGCAAATAATCTAAGATATAGTTTATGATCCCCGTATTTCAATACCAGGGCAATGTCA
Source organism: uncultured Methanosarcinales archaeon (assembly GCA_964384165.1). GTDB lineage: Archaea > Nanobdellota > Nanobdellia > Woesearchaeales > UBA583 > UBA583. The sequence continues at coordinate 868 of CAYLKB010000256.1, read as the reverse complement.
TCAATGAAAAGGTTAAAAAAGAGCAGAAATATTCCTGAGCTCACCAGTATTGAAATAAGTGCTGTACTGAAGACCTTTTTGCTGTCGTTGCTTTTCTGCGCAAACCTGAAGAAAGCGGTTTCCATACCGTAAGTAAGTACAATAAGAAGGAATACCATATAGGCATACAGCTCAGTTATTACACCATACTCTGCCCTTGTGAAAATCCAGGTATAGAATGGTGTCAGGACCGCATAATTGAGAAAGCGCGGCACAATGGTGCCCAGCCCGTATACCAGCGTCTGTCCTGCCAGTTTATTTATATCGTTCACCTGCACTTGTATCGCCTTATCCCTGCAAATATACCATCTTATTATTCAAGCCCTGTTTTATTAAATAAAATATAACCGAAATTCAGGAACAGGAATACTTTTTGCCTTTCACCGCTGAAGTAATTCAGACCTGCTGATATTGGGCCTATTGGTGTATGATATACCAGACTCAGATCTGCGATGGCTGATAATTCACTAAAATAAGCGCCATATCCAACCCCGGTTTCAGTCTTTTCAATTTTTCTCACCGGTGCAAAAAGGTAAATTCCGGTCATTAACTTCATATTGTCAGTAAAGTGATAAACCGGTATTAAGCCTGCGCCAAGATATCCGTTTGCCCTGAGTGAGTATCCAAAAAGCGTCTTACTCATTACCGTAGGTTCAAACTTATAGGCTTCGATAAGGCTGGCTGTATAATTATTGCTTAGGCCTTTATTGCTAAGCACAAGGTCCAGCATGTAGCCAAGGCTTAATTTTTTTGAAAGGTCAGCAAATCCCAGGGTATTCAATTTATATGACAACCAGCTGTGACTCTGACTAAAAATTTCCTGGCTGCT
>CAYLKB010000255.1:0-1513 GCA_964384165.1 uncultured Methanosarcinales archaeon | reverse complement strand
GAATTCAGCGCGGAAAAGGGCGGCGTAATAGAGGGATTTCGGTGATAGGTGATAGCGTTCAGATGATTGTGTCTTTTGAGAAGAGAGGCTGAAGATCCACAGGCATTTGAACCCACTGTACCTCCAAGACTGTAGCGATCAAGATTCTTTCCAAGTGGATGGGCTGTTCGAAGGATCCGATGAGTTTTGTTCTGCTTCTAAAGTCCCTGAACAGGCGTTCGATGTAGTTTGTGGTCCGGAAGCATCGATGGAGATTCGGCGGCAGCTTCAGGTACGTGAGAGTCAGCTCGATCCTTGAGCGGAACGCTTTGATGGCAGCTGGCTGTTTACGTTCCCATCGCCGCATGAACTTCTGTAGACGTGTCTGGACCACACGGGCATCGATGCTGTGGTAGCACCGGGCCGCCTCGCGCATCATGCGCTGGGCGATCTTCACGTCGGTGGCATAACGCTTGAGCGACTGCATATGATGCCAGCAGCAGCGCTGAGCCGGCACCCAGGGATAGATCTCCGAGGCGGCAGCCTCTATACCGCCGGCGCCGTCGGCGACGATGATCTGCAGGTTCTCACCTGTCAGTCCACGGCTCTTCAGGTCCCGCAGTATGCGGCTTGTCTCCAGTGCGGATTCTTCCCGGGCAACATGGAACCCCAGGAGCACCACGCTGCGATCCGGCTTGATACCCAGAACCGCGATAACGACCCTCTTGGGCCCGTGGAGCTGTCGAAAGCGATACCATGCCCCGTCCAGTATCAGGCCGACATACTCATCGTTGATCTTGCAGGTGCGGTACCGGTGCAGAACCTCATGGAGCTGACCCGAGAGCTTTGTAATGGTTGCTGGACTCAGGCTCCAGCCGAAGGCGCGGTTCATGATCTTTACGGCCTTACGGGCCGATAACCCGCCCACGAAGCAGTTCATGATCAGCTTATCTACCCGCTTCCATCGTCGCTGATAGTGCTCGAACCACCGGTATGGCTGCTGGTCTACCCGCGTCCGGGGTACCCGTAGGTTCTCTATGGCCCCGAAAGTCGTGTCCAGATGCCGGTAATAGAAGCCATTGGCCTTGTTCCATCGGCCTTCTGCCCTGGCCTCCTGCAGCCGCTGATAGCGCTTCAGGTCCATGCCCATCTCTATGGTTGCCTTCACCATGCTCCTGAGCTGGCTCTCCAGGTCCCCCTCATCGGCCTCGATTGTTCGATACCATTCATTGACTAGTTGCCACTGCTTCCGTACCGTCTTCTTTGAGAAGTCTACTTCTCGCATGGGGCTGTCCCTCCTTTTTGGTTTCTCTCAAAACCTAGGATCGACAGCCCTTCTCCTCTTTTCAACCCTCCTCTCAGTAAAAGGAAGGAGTTACACTCCTCCAAAAGACACACACCCTCAAACGCCCATGGTAGGTCGATAGGGGCTAAGAAGACTTGACTCTTGGCGGAGAAGTGGTATGTTCGAAGCCAGTTGTTGCGGAGCCGGCGTAGCTCCGGCACGGCTGAGGAGTTCCGCTTCGTGGGCAGA
>CAYLKB010000254.1:0-1517 GCA_964384165.1 uncultured Methanosarcinales archaeon | reverse complement strand
ATCTGAGCCATGATCACAATGATGCTGTTCTTCCGCTACTTTGAATGTGATGCATCTAGTGTTAAAACCGCACCATTGACGGTTAAATCGTTATTTACTTTTGCAAAAACCGCACTACAGTAGTTAAGCTAAAGCGCATATTCTCGCTACAAGATTCTATCAGAACAGCTTACATCAAAATGTGCTATTTTACCTCCAACGTCTTTTCTAATTTTCTTTATTATCTAGTGACATCGATATTCTATGTTAAACAAGTATGGCGTTATTAATTTTGCATGATTTTTGTTGCAACGTATTTTCGATTTTTTGTTCTCAGATAGTCAACTTTTATATTTAAATTTTACAACACGCGGAGGTGAGACATCTACTATTAGAAAGCGCTGATGTAGAAAGCGCTGATGATTAGTCTTTCGTCTCATCAATTTCCGTCACATTTCCAATTTCGCGTGTTGGGTAACTTGGGTCACATGTTTAGTTGTGCTGTCGTTCGATCAAACTGCGCGTTGTGCATTAAGAGCATAATCACTCCTAAAACGAATTACACGTACGGCAATGTCCTAGCAAACGGTGGTTCCTGTGTTATTTCCTTATCTGTCCTGCCCAACAATGCAACAATTTTTTTAACAATGGCCGTACACTAAGACGTATTTTTATGATATCTCTGGTAGTTGTGGTATGTTTTCTCAAGCTTATTTTACATTTCTTATTTCACATATCGCCACTCCATATGGCGGTCGTCCAGTGAGTAAACCGTCGAACCAATAACCTATTTAGGCTTATTTCTATGTTGCTTATCGTAACTCAAGCACAGCTTGTGATTGTACTATTGTAGGTAACAATGAGTCGAAATCGTGGAATTACTAATGATTTTCTGGTGTCTCGAGCACACAAAATAATGAAAAACTCTGATCGAATAAACCAGCAAAGAAAGTTAAAGGAAGATCAGGAAAAAGTTAAATTATGGCTGGACAATGGAAATGGCAGTCAAGTGCGCAGAAGTAACCGAAACCGGATTGAGCCTAGCTGGCATAAACTATTTGACAGTACTTCAAAGATCAAATCTAAGGTGAGATATGTTATGGTAAGAATTTTTGGCCCAAGGATGCAAATAATATGCATGTAACCCTTTAACACACTTCCTCCCTGTCACAAACATGCCCATTGCACATTCGTATGGTGGCTACACGTTACTATACTGCAACTATACTATATATCGCGGCTATCTCGTGTGACGTCATGGGAGTTTAGGCTGTTTAGGTTCACTAGGCTCGGGCAATCAACAGCACCAGCTGTGTCTCTTGTTAACTATTTTATCGACTTCAAATAATTTTGCAGTGTGCTATTATACTTAGCCAGTGGCGTAGCCAGAAATTTTGATTGGTAGGGGCCTAGAAATTATTCCCTTTCCCCCCTTCCCTTCCCTTCCCCATTCCCTTCCCTTCCTTCCTCCCTTCCCTCCCCATTTCTTCCATCCCCCTCCCTTCTCCTTTCCCTTTTCCTTTCCCCCCCTTTCCTGC
>CAYLKB010000253.1:0-1540 GCA_964384165.1 uncultured Methanosarcinales archaeon | reverse complement strand
TCTTCCCAATCAGAACTATATTTAGAGTTCAATGCAGAAAAGGTTGAAATGTTTCTTAGATTAAAAACCTTCGTTGTTAATTTCTTTTCTACTTTTTGATTTAAAACAGTTAATTGTTCTTGATTAAGAATATTAGTATTTAAATAATCAACTTTGTTTTTTTGACTTTCAAAAGACATTATATTTTTACCTTTTCTATTGATGAAAAATCTACTAGCGGGTTTAGTGTGACAATAAATCGGTATTGTTGTTCTATGGGTGTAGCCGGGCGGTAAGTGAATCGTGGGTTTAATTCGTGATCTTCTGTGCGGCTATAGGTGTCTCCACTGATTGTATACTTGTCTGTATATTTCATAAAATTAAGCTGTGTCGCTTCTGTGGCTGGGTTGTGAATAAAAAAACTTCCTTCTACCACTAATTTAAATTTATATAAGTTATTTTCTACCAAACCTAAATTAAACCACGCCGATTTTTTAGTTTCCAGAGATGGACTGTCGAATCTTGTGCTGACAATAAGATCGTCTGTGTTTTTATCATAGGTTATATTTGCATACGGTAGCGATATTCCTGACACACCGTCGGTATCTGGAAGATTGAAAAGTTCGGTTTCAAAAGATAGCCCTTCTGAAGTTAAGGGTAAACTGTTCCCGACTCCAAACAGCCACCGAGTTTGTGAACTATAATATAAGAAGTATCCAAACAAAGAAAATTCTTGGCTTTCCACAGTATCAAATTCTGTGTTAATAATATAATTTGCAGAACCTTCCGATATCCAAGACGAGCCATTCCATTTTTCTCGATTACCAAAAACTTGAATAGTATAGCTGGTCATTGAAGAAAAGGTTTTTTTAATTCTTACATCATTAGTTGTTGAGACTGATTGTAAACAAGTGGGCGGAGGAGAGGGGTTTGTTATCCATCGAACGGTTGTTTGTAACCCCATCATATCAATAGAAGAATTACTAATCATAAAAATTTTATGATCGTTATTGTCGTTGGTTGGATTTGTTTGATTAATCTCGCAAAAAAGCTGATCTGTATTTGTATTGTCGCCACACCCACTGCCCACATTTTCAATCCAGGTAAAATCTGTGACCCTACCCTTTACAATTCTATAAAGATCCCCGGATTGTTGATATTCTATATCTATACCCCAAACTCTTTTAGTATTAGCTTCTAAAAATTTACCAGCGTCTAAATCGGCCTGAGTAAAGTGTGATGTGTTCGATTGAGTTTTATTATTACCGGTATAGATTAAGGCCCCGTCTCCACGAACTTCAACAAAATCAGCCGGATTATATGCTCCAATTTCAATCATATCAGACACACTAATATTCGCGTCTGACGGCTTCTTAGCCAAAACAGTAATTTTTGTTCGACCTAAAGCGGTTAGGGGTAAAACAAAATCTTGGTCTAATAAATAATTTAATCGGATAAAAGAAATTGAATTTTCATCGAGTTTAAGAGTACCGGCACCAATAGTAGAATCGGTTATCCAACCTGAATCATATAAAACTTTAGGCGTGGACACTATGTCACA
>CAYLKB010000252.1:0-1563 GCA_964384165.1 uncultured Methanosarcinales archaeon | reverse complement strand
ACTTAATTTTTTATAAAAAAATTTTATTTTGAAACAAAAAGGTTCATCTACTGACAATACAATAAAATTTATAAAGAAATGCACTTTCATTTTAAATATCAAGCACCAGTAGTTTAATGGTTATGACACGGCCTTGCCAAGGCCGTAATCCGGGTTCGAGTCCCGGCTGGTGCATTTCAAATTATTATTAATTTGCAATAACTATCTTAGTTTACTCTAATAATGGAGTATTAGCTCAGCTTGGTTAGAGCGCAGGTCTTATAAGTTCAACGTTTAAGTTGGACTGCTCATGGCAGCGCTTTGAACATATAAGAACTAAGATAGCCTGAGGTCCCGAGTTCGAATCTCGGATACTCCACTTTTCTAAAAAACAATAATTGTGAATTAAAATAATAATATTTCAACATATACAAAGGTTTATAAACCCCACGACATTGCAAGTTATGAAAATAAAATGAGCAATAATCCAGCATATTTGCAGTACTCACAAAACAAACCACACATTAATTCTATAAATCCAAATGTAATTGATAATTGGAAAAGAAGCAATCAAGGCAGATATAATTCCAATGGAAAATTAATAAGACCTTATAGTATGTCTGAATCAGAAATAAATGAAATAATCTCAACTTTAATACCAATAAAAATTTCTTATCAATTACTTAACAACAAAGTTAAAATACAGCCAAGAATATTCACCGACTATAGAAACTATTTTAGAACAACACCTATGAGAAACCACCCAAGGCAAATGGAAACCCACATCCCATATGACGAAAAATTTGGAAATGAAAACATGAATATTGTTCTTGGAATCTGGTATTGCTCTTTTAATAGAGAATATATTGCAATGCCTATAGGACAAAGAAAAGAAAAAACAAGAAAAATTAATAATAAAGGAATAGAACAATTAGATTTAATACCAAAAAGATTTGTAGAAAAACAAAAATTAACTGATATAATAGCTAGCACATTTCCCCTGTACGAACAAATGAAAGAAATTAAAATTTATGTTCCAAGCGAAATTATAGTACCACAGGAGGTTTAAAAAAATCCCAAGATAAAAACCTTTATAAAATATATGCAATTATTTTTTATTATGAAAATCCCTAAAGAAATAAAAAGATACTGTCCAAGTTGTAAAAAACACACTATGCAGAAAGTAAAGCTTGAAAAAAACAGAGGAAAAAATAAAACACATCCAATGTCTCAATTTTCTCAAGTAAGACTTGCCCTAAGAGGAAGAACAACAGGTACAGGAAACAAAGGAGCAAGGTCAAGAGGTGCATTAAACTCATGGAAAAGATTCAACAAAAAACACTCCAAAAAAGCAGACCTTAGATACACTTGTTCAGAATGCAAAAAAACAAATGTTTCAGCAGACAAAGGTATAAGGTCAAAGAAAATCCAAGTTGAATAAATTCTTTAAATAAATTTTTTATATTTCTACAATAACATAAAAATTCATATAAATATTATATCTCAATTAAAAAAACACCCAAATAGATTAAAATTACAGTAGATGAACCTTTTTGTTTCAAAATAAAATTTTTTTATAAAAAA
>CAYLKB010000251.1:1258-1576 GCA_964384165.1 uncultured Methanosarcinales archaeon | reverse complement strand
TGCCCCGAAACTGAAATGACCGTTACACAGGCATCAACGTGCCTTGCTCAAATTCTTTGAGCACGCGACGGGCAATCACCACCCGTTGAATTTCGCTCGTGCCTTCACCGATGCTCATCAGGCGTTGGTCGCGATAGATGCGCTCTACGGGGTAATCACGGCTATAGCCGGCACTGCCATGCACTTGTACCGCATCAAAGCAGACTTGTTCCGCAACTTCGGTGGCTTTTAATTTTGCCATTGCTGCCATCTTGGTATAGTCTTTGCCTTGATCTTTGAGCCATGCGGCTTTGTAGACCATTGTGCGGGCAGCTTCAA
>CAYLKB010000251.1:0-1248 GCA_964384165.1 uncultured Methanosarcinales archaeon | reverse complement strand
ATTGCGGAGTTAAGGCGTCAGCCTTTTATTATCGACGCACCAATATTTTCCCGGTAAATAAAATCCTAAAGGATGAATTCCGTGAGAATTACACCCCCAAGGTCGTCCTGTCAATTTCGGTTTTACTTTACCTGGGAATTTCCATTGCAGCGTTGGCGATTTTCTCTTGAATGAGTTGGAATTGTGAGATGGGACCCCCAAAGGCTTGACGGTCTTGGGCATAGGCGACCATCGCCTCAAATGCGCCCTGTGCCAAGCCGACACTCAACGCACCAATGCTGACGCGCCCACTATCGAGGGTTTGCATGGCTTGATAAAAGCCCTTGCCTTCCGGACCGATCAGGTTGCTGTAGGGCACGCGCACATTCTCGAAGGTAATCATGTGGGATTTTGAAGCATTCAAGCCCATTTTCTTTTCCGGCGGATGAATGGTGAAGCCGTCGCGGTCAGTTTCTACGAGAATCATGCTGAATCCGCGTGACCGACCTTCTTTATCGGTACGGACTAACACGGTAACGGCTGGTGCCCATGACACATTGGTAATCCATGCTTTTGTGCCGTTGATAACATAGTCATCACCATCACGTACCGCACTAGTGGTCGCTCCACCGAGCAAATCCGTCCCTGCTTGGGGTTCGGTGAGTGCTAAACCACCTAAACAATCGCCACTGGTGAGCATTGGCAACCATTTTTCGTGATGTTGGCGCGTCCCCCAGTTGACGATTGGACCGCAACCCAAGCCATTATGTGCGGAAATCGTCAAACCAGTTGAGCCACAGACACGTCCAATTTCTTCTACGGCGATGCTCGCTAGCATGGTATCGCCTTCGACCCCACCAAATTCTTCAGGAACGAGCAAGCCTGTTAAACCGAGTGATGGCATTTTGTGGATGGCATCCCAATTGAGTTCGCCTGTTTCGTGGGCTTCGGCGGCATGGGGTTTCAGTTCACGTTCGCAAAAGTCGCGCACGGCTCGATGGAACATTTTTAATTCGTCGTTGAGTTCAAAATCCATTTTGATTCCTTAAAAAGTACTATGTATGATACACTAGATTATAGTTGAAAGCTCGTTTATTTCGGAGATTGGGTTATGGCACGCTTGGTATCGCGCTTTGGGCTAACACGCTACGAAGCGGATGAATATTATCGGATTGCATTGGACTTTTATAAGAACAATGACCTCGAAAAAGCGGTGCAGAATATCGACCTTGCGATTGATATAAATCCCAATCGTGCGGAGTATTACGC
>CAYLKB010000250.1:0-1577 GCA_964384165.1 uncultured Methanosarcinales archaeon | reverse complement strand
ATTGTTGTCACTAAAAGTAGTTTTGAAAGTTGAATCTTAAGGTTCATCTACTGAATATAAAGCAAAATATTAAAAAAGTTTTACTACTAATATTTGGATTTTCTTTAATATTATCACATTATTCTACAGCTTATATTACTATACTGATCATGATATTATATATTATTATATATTATATCTTTAAAATTTTAAATAAAAAATATTTTAATAATACACTTTATAATAATAAAGAAATATTAAATTTCTTCCTCTTATTACTAATTTTAATATTTTCTTTTTTATGGTATATACAATTTACAGATACGGCAAATAATATAATAGCATTTAGTAAAGATGTTTATACAAATCTTGATGGTATATTTGATTCTAATAACAAAGCCACTGGTGCATCATTTATAGAACAATTTTCTTTAAAAAATAATATAAAAACAGAAATAAACCTAAATGATTTTATAATTAATAAAACTATATCATATTCTGATGCAAATATTAATAGTAATTTTTATGAGAATCATATCTCATATAATATTAATACAAAATATGAAACGATTTTACCTAATAAATTTAATTATAAATTTTCAAGTAATTTATTTTTATTAATTGATTTAATTAAAAAAATTATAAAGATTTTAATAATAATAGGTTTTATTTATTTATTATACAATTATATTTTTAACAAATATGGTGATGAAAATATTATAATTATATTATTGATATCATTTATTGGACTTATAACTATGTTAATTTTACCATTTGCTTCAACTTCATATAATTTAGAAAGATTATATCAACAATTATTACCAATATTTATAATACCTTTAATAATCGGATTATTTTATTTAATAAAAATTACTTATAAAAAATTAAATATTATATATGTATATACAATTATTATTCTAATAATATTTATATTTAATTCAGGCTTTATTGTCCAAATTATAGGAGGATCATATCCTCAACCTAATTTAAATAATATTGGAATTGATATAGATAAATATTATGTTTTTATTTCAGAATTATATGCAATAGAATGGTTAGAAAATAATAATAATAATAAAAATAAAGTATTTGCTTCAAGATATTCAAAACATAAAATAAATTACTTAAGTAATATTACTTATATTAATCAATATGTATTTCCTAGTATAATAGAAAGAGATGCTTATGTATATGCAGGCAATACAAATTTTAATAGTGAGAAATCATATATTTTAATCTCAGGCAAGTTAATAATTTATACATTTCCTAAAGAATTTATAATTAATAATAAGAATAATGTTTATTCAAATGGAAAAGGATTTATTTTCTATTAATTTTATTCAAATTCCTTTTGAGTCTAATTTAAATTTAAATTTGAAAATAATAATTTTGTAGTAAATATGTAAAATATTTAACCAATATGCATATAATATTATTATTAATTTTAGTTTTAAGGTTAAGTTTGAACTTAAGATCTTTTTATAATCTATTCTAAGAATACATATTATTTCAAAAAATAAATTATGTTTTAAATATTTAAATCTCTCAGTAGATGAACCTTAAGATTCAACTTTCAAAACTACTTTTAGTGACAACAA
>CAYLKB010000249.1:0-1578 GCA_964384165.1 uncultured Methanosarcinales archaeon | reverse complement strand
AGACCCAAGAATTTGGTTTCTCCAACCACAGGGATTAGACTGTCATAGATTTTAAGTTCTGGGTCTGGGTGTGGTATGCGTTTGTGGCAGAAATGCATACAAACTGACTTTGACTTTGAGAACCGAAAACCATTTCCGTCAGCCCACCGTTGAATTTTGTTGAGGCAGTGCTGTAATTGCCTCTCCAGGCACCTCATGTCTTTAGATCTGTAGCAGATCAAGAAGTCATCGACGTAGAGAGATCCTTTGACATGAGGCGGCAAGCAGTTAACAATGCTGTTTATTTTCAATATAAACAGAGTGACTGAAAGAACGCTACCTTGTGGAACACCCATCTCCTGCGAGTAGTAGTCTGACATAGTACTACCAAGCCGGACTCGAAATTGTCTTTTGGATAGAAAGTCCGCCACAAACATGGGTAAACGCCCCCTGAGACCTGTTCCATGTAGATCGCGCATTATTCCGTACTTCCATGTCGTGTCATAAGCTTTTTCCAAATCGAAGAAGACGCTCACCACATGTTCACCACGGAGCAGGCCATCTCTGATGAATGACTCGAGCCGGACTAGTTGGTCTGTAGTGCTTCTCTGTTTTCTAAAACCGCTCTGCAGTACACTGAGACAGCCATTTGACTCCAGGTACCACATCAACCGATCATTGATCATTCGCTCAAATGTTTTGCAAATACAACTGGTCAATGCAATCGGTCGATAGTTGCCTGGGTCTTTGTGATCCTTGCCAGGCTTTGGCAGGGGTATGACAATGGCCTCGGACCATGATGACGGGAATTTCCCTGAAGTCCAGATGTCATTGAAGACAGACAAGAGTACAAGGAGGCAAGACTCGGGAAGATGTTTCAACATCTGGTAATGTACACTATCAGGACCAGGTGCAGTATCATGAGATTTCTTAAGAGCACACCGTAATTCGGCTAGAGAAAACAACTGGTTGTACAACTCCTTGTTATTTGATTTAAATCGCAAGTTGCGTTTCTCTGTCTGTTCCTTGTATTGTTGAAAGACAGGTGTATAGTGCTCACAAGAACTGTTTTGTGAAATGGTGGCAGCAAGAGTGTCAGCAATCTGTTGTGGATCTTCGACAGATGTACCGCCTACATCCAGGTGGGATACTGTGGGAGGCTGGTGTTTTCCAGCTATACGTGCCACCATTTGCCAGACTTTCTTGACCGGTGTTCTTGTGTTTAATGTCGACACATATTTTCTCCAGCTGTCTTTTTTAGCTTGTCGCAGTGTACGACGGGCTTGAGCACGACTTTTCCGTGCTGCGTCAAGACTTGTCGCAGTTGCCCGCACCTTAAATTTGGCCAGTGTCTTCTTTCTATTGATAATAGCTCGTTGGCATTCATCTGTGAACCACGGTTTATGAATGCGTTTTGGCTTGGCACGTGTCTTTGGGATCGAACTATCAGCAATGTCGAGCAAGGTCCTGACAAATGTACTAAGAGGGTCATCAGAGTAACAAATCTTGTCCTCATGCAGCTCTGTCATACAAAGGGATGTGTATTCAGCCCAGTCAGCTGAATGAATGTTATATCGCTGTGGACTGTCAGGGGGCTGT
>CAYLKB010000248.1:0-1581 GCA_964384165.1 uncultured Methanosarcinales archaeon | reverse complement strand
TCCCCTCTGCTGAAGGTCATGTTCGTTACCCTACATATTTTCTATCCCGCCGGTTCGGGCATCGGCGGCTTGTGGATATTATATGTCAAGCAACCCGGAAAAGGAACCCCCTCACAGAGAAATCTCATAACCATATCCTGGCAGTTTGTCGAAGAACCCCAAAAAGTCCGACAGGTGGCTGTTTTTAAGGCTGCGGCTACACGAGATACGCACTCTCTTTAAGACTAAAAGTCGGGCTTTTCCGGCAGGCTGCTAGAAACGCACGCGCCAATCAAGCTGAGGAAGATTCGCGATCTGCGGAGTACATCCCGATCAGGCCAGGTTCACAGCGAGGATGGCTGCCAGCAGCATTGGTCGCAAACCTGTAGGCGAAATGATCAGCCCCGAAGCGGCCGTCCAAGCTGCATGACAATCTGGAGCAACCGCGAACGAAGTATTGTTCCACGAAGTGCACCGGCTGGCGGCATTGAGCGCCGCCAGCCCTAACGGGCTGAATCGGCCGATATTAAACCACTGGCGAGACGCATTGTATGTCGTCTCGCTCATTTTCCAGGAGGAATCCCATGACTTTTGATGGATGGATGAAACAAGTAGATGCCGTCGTCAGCAATATCGCCTTTGGTCTAAGTGTTCATGACTTACCTGATATTGCCTTCCGCGACTTATTCGACAGCGGCGCTACCGCCCAGGCTGCCGCCGAAGAAGCGCTGGCCAATGCCGATTTCCCTTTTGAAGACCTGGATTATCTGTAAACTGCGAGGACAAATGACAACAAAACAAACGATACAAGTTGGCGACGAAGTCACGTGGACGCAAACGAGCCAAAACGGCCGCACCATTTCGATGAGGCAGCGCACTGGCGTTGTCCAGCAAATAGAGGATGACACCGCTACTGTAAAACCGACCGGGCGCGGGAAATTGGTCAAGGTTACCGTGGATGATCTACAGAAAACAGACAGCGGCCCGACCCAGTTGACGCAATTTGTCGAGGCTTTGTTTGCGGCCCATCGTCAGAGAGCGGAAGGAGAATCTCATGACCCCTAAAATTATTCAATTTGGAAAGTTAGACGACTTTGCCGCCGAAGATTTGGGAAAAGGCAGCATCGTTCGCGTGACAATCCTGGACATCACCCAGAGCCGTTCTTCACAAATACCGGGTTTACGCGTGGCCGGTATTGGCGTGCATGTGCGTGCCATTAACAATGAGGGGCATATATTGGCCTGTTATCTGCCCGTGGCCCAGTTGCAGATGTATAATGGCCATCGTGACGGCGATCCTGTCTGGCAAAGCTATGACGAAGCCTGGGAGAAGGCCGAAGCATTGAAAGAACAGGTCATTGTCTACCTGGATACCATCGCGGCCGATAAAGGGTTTACTGTCCGCCCTGCCGGCGTTATCGATCTGGGCGAGACGATGCCCCTCCGCGCTGTCTGGCTTTCGGACCCGCTTCGACAGCAAAAGCGTGAGGCGCCGGATGGGTAGCCCCAGGCCCTTACCCCCGGCCCGCCAGGCGGCTCTCCTGGCACGCGCCATCGGCCGGCACTCCTTGACTTCCGTCGTTTTATCTTATCAGTCGTCAC
>CAYLKB010000247.1:1137-1594 GCA_964384165.1 uncultured Methanosarcinales archaeon | reverse complement strand
CGGTGTTGCAATTCGCAAGCCGCTTGTTTCGCTCATCGAGCAGTTTTCGAAATCAGGGGGCCTGACAGGCTTTTATGCCGCTTGGAAAGGTGGGCACCTCACCCCACAATCAGAGCGCCTTTTTCAATCAACCCTCGGAAAATTCCAATCCACCATTCACACCATGCCTGCCAAGCACGCAGGCGGAGGACACTATTCCGTTTTCCAGCATGACCCTTTCGATAAATCTCTCTGCATGGATGCCGCTTTATGGCGCGAGCTGTGCTTGATGGGGATCTGGATTCGCGACGCGACCATTCTCCGATGGGCTGAGAAAACGGAAGCTTTTTCCAAAGGGTCAGTCAAAGCAAGTCTCGTCATTGACCGTCTTCTGATGTCTCCCGATCAAGGCCGCAACGTCAGCGATGCAAACAAATATTTTCAATCGCTTTCGAATCGGCTCTGTGTGTGGTCACTG
>CAYLKB010000247.1:0-1127 GCA_964384165.1 uncultured Methanosarcinales archaeon | reverse complement strand
AGGAATTGTCGCGCGGCACGTTTGAAATCGATCACGCCATGCCGTTCTCATATTGGAGGAACAATGACATCTGGAATCTTTTTCCCACACGGCCCGAGATCAATTCCAGGAAAAGCGACAAACTTCCGACCTACAGCCAGTTGCAGAGCAGTAGAGACGTGATCATTGGGTATTGGAGGGGGCTCAATGAGACCATGGGCGAACGCTTTGAACGCGAGGCCCTGACCCTCCTAGGACGTGACTCATTCCGAAAGGGACTCTGGGAACCACTTCTCTTTTCGCGTTTCGTTGAAGCCTTTGAAACCACGGCATCCCAGCGCGGAGCGGAACGATGGGAGATCCCCGGTCTCCAAGCCGCCGGAGTTGCCTCTGAGTTTGTCCGCCCCACACCCTCCTCAACTCGGTATGCCGAGGGCGACGAGGGATTGATCGTTCGCGAGGACCCGCAAGGGTCCACTGCAAAAATCCTTTCATTTCCCGACGTCGGACAAAACGCTTTTGTTACCTATCTTCCGATTGTCGGTTCACTGGCCGCCGGTGACGCGTTTCATGGCATGGAAACTGGCTCGCTCAGCGACGTGGAAGGGTTGGATTGGGTCGAAGTTCCATCTGGGGTCGCCCGCCGTAACCGCTTTGTCGTTCGGGTCGCTGGGAATTCGATGGAGCCCACTTTTTCTATCGGCGATTTCCTTGTTTTCGAATATCACCGCAGCCCCAGACGCGACCGCGAAATCGTCATTGCCAACCTCCCGGAGTTTGGATCGGGCTCTTATGGCACCGAAGCAATCAAACGCATCACGCAAGATCCCGAAGACTGGATTTTCGAGTCCGACAATCCCGCATATCCACCATTTCGTGTTTCAAAATCTGATTCCACTCACCCGATTCTTGGGACAATGGTTGCGTGTATTTCCAGCACATACAAGGAGGGTAGATAGCCGGTGGCAATAGGGGGAATTTCTGCAATGCAAGACGAGCTTCGCACGTTTGTGCGTGCGGAGCATGAGGCGCAGCGCGGGCAGCTGGCGCGGCTGTGGGCCGATCTGCCCAACTCGCCGAAAATCGATCGCCTGGTGGACCGCGCTCTGGAATGTCTGCCCGGTCATCTGCGCGCCGAGGTGTGGTAC
>CAYLKB010000246.1:0-1597 GCA_964384165.1 uncultured Methanosarcinales archaeon | reverse complement strand
ACGGCCTGATTGGCCAGCGTCAACAAACAGTCCCTGCGCGAGGAGTTCGAGGCACTGAAGGCGCGCTTCGAGACGCTGTGCGCCGACGGCAAGATGGGGGCGGACGGCCGTGCCTTGGTCGAGGCCTTGCTGATGCTGCTCGAGCTCTTGGTAGCGGTGTTCCTGGAGAAGCACACCCCCAAGACCCGCACGAACTCGAGCAAACCGTCCTCGCAGACGCCCAAGGACGAGACGGCGATCACCCGCCCGGGCCGCCACGGCAAAGGCAAGACGCTCACCGAGTCGCGCTCGGCCAACACCCGTACCGTCGAGACCGTTCAGGTCACCGCAGCCACCTTCTGCGAGTGCTGCGGTGAGGACCTGCGCAAGGTCCCGTGCCGGGAGCGCGAACGGCGCACCCAGATCGACATCGTCTTCGAGAAGGTCGTCACCCACGTCGACGCCGAGATCAAACGCTGCCCCCAGTGCCGGACCAAGACACGAGCACCGTTCCCCGAGGCCTTCGCGGGGCCCTTGCAGTACGGTCCCGGCATCAAGGCCTACGTGCTCCACCTCCTCATCGCCCAGATGCTCTCGCTCAAGCGCGTGCAGCAGTCGCTCGAGACGCTCATCGGCCAGGTGATCTCGGAGGCCACCCTCCTCAAGTACGTAATGCAACTGCATCAGGCCCTGGCGCAATGGGAGCACTCGGCCATCGAACGGTTGCTCGCAAGCCCCGCGATGCACGTCGATGAGACCTCCCTGCGGGTGGACCGGAAAAACCACTGGATCCACGTCTGCTCGGCAGACGAGATCACCTTGAAGGTCCTGCACCCCAAACGCGGCCAGGAGGCGATGCAGGACATCGGGGTGATCCCGCGCTACGGAGGGGTGATCATCCACGATTGCTGGGGCTCCTATCTCGCCTACGACCACTGCCGCCATGGCCTGTGTGGCGCGCACCTGTTGCGCGAGTTGACCTTCATCGTCGACGCCGACGGCTATGCCTGGGCGAAGAACATGAAGCGCCTGCTCCAGAAGACCTGTCGGCAGGTCGCCAAACGCAAGCGAAAGAAGCTCACCAAGCGCGAGTATGCGAATCTACAGAAGCACTATCGCAACATCCTCACCCGCGGCGAGAAGGAGCTCCCGCCGATCCCGCCCAGGCAAAACGGCAAGCGCGGCCGCATCGCCAAATCCGATGCCCATAATCTCTGGGAACGACTCGAGAAACACGAGAACGCCGTCCTGCTGTTCGCCAGAGACCCTCACGTCTCGTTTACCAACAATCGAGCCGAGAGAGACCTGCGAATGAGCAAGGTCAAGCAGAAAGTCTCCGGATGCTTCCGCAAGCGCGAGTTCGCCGAAGCCTACTGCCGCATCTCCAGCTACCTGCAGACCATGGCCAACCGTGGATACAATCCGCTGGTCGCCATCCAGATGGCCCTCTCTGGTCAGCTCTACGCCGAAGGGGGTGAGTAGATACGTGGCGTCAAAGAAGTCGACTACCGGAAAGACCAAAGGCATTGTCGAGAGGCGCCACATATTGCAGCTCGACGCATAACAGCGGCTATGTGTCGCGACACATAGCCGCTGATGGAGTGGGTTTCTTGATTCT
>CAYLKB010000245.1:0-1608 GCA_964384165.1 uncultured Methanosarcinales archaeon | reverse complement strand
CGGCGAACTGCGCCGGTTCCCCAACCTGGATGCGCTGATTCAATTTTTGCAGGGGCAGTTTGGCGATTGTGCGCAAACAGATGAGTCGTTGTCAATTGCGCTTCCTGAAATAGATTGTCAACCTTCGGAGAGTCTGAAAAGCGACGGCGCAGCCAATAAATGAATGGAAAAGGAGCCGCTAACATAGATTCAACTATCCATATTACGCAGCAAAATTCTATGACCCCGTGTCATTTAAGAGAATCAACTTGAATTTACTTTATTTCACTGAAACAGGAGAGAAACAATGTCCGTAAGACATTTTTATCGTTTAACTTTCATGATGATCGCACTTGTATTGGGGCTGGCCGTCCTGCAGACGAGTCATGCGCAACGGCCGTTACCCCCCATCTCGCCCACCACAGACGACGGTGTGGAAGAATCAGTCCAACCCGTTACCCAATCCAGTTATGCGCAACGGCCGTCTCCCCAAATCAACCTTCCGGTCAACGTCAACGCGTTAGAACTCAACGAAACCTTCGATAACGCCACCACCCCCGCCAACTGGCAAGTCACCGGCGATCCCGGTTGGCGTTTTGATAACCTCGCTTCCCGCACAAACGATACCGGCGGCGCGGGCAACATGGCTGTTGCCGACAGCGACTATGAGGGAACTGTCCCGATGGATACCTCATTGTTAACCCCGGCGCTCGATCTGTCGGCGGCCGCCTCAGTCAAACTGCGCTTCAAAACGTACTTTGAACCCTACGCAGCATCCACCGCCGACGTGGACGTGAGCACTGACGGCGGCGCGACCTGGACAAACCTCTGGCAAAAGAGCGGCATTGTCCATCAAGGCACAGTCAACTTGGACGTGCCGCAAGCCGCAGGCCAAAGCAGCGTTCAGTTCCGCTTCCATTATTACAACGCCAATTATGATTGGTATTGGCAGGTAGATGACGTCCAGGTGGAAACGCCATCGGCCCCCAACGCGCCCGATACGCTCGGCGCGGTAGAGGCCGGTAACGACGTTGACCTGACCTGGGCCGACAACAGCGACAACGAAACCAATTTCATCATTGAAAAATCCCCCAACGGAACCGACGGTTGGGTACAGGCCGGGCAGGTCGGCGCGAACACAACCGCATTCACCCATAAAGATGTCGGCTGCGACGCCGTCGTCTATTACCGGGTCAAAGCCATCAACGGCAGTTTAGAGTCTGGTTATAGCAACGTTGCTAACATCACCATGTCAGCCTGCCCGACATCCGTCGTGGGCATCAATGAAGATTTCAACGCCGCCCAAAGTTTGCCTGACGGCTGGGCAGTTACCCGTGGCGCCTGGGATTTCACCCACGCCAACACAACCGGCGGTACCGGCTATGCGCCATACGGGAACCCCGTCAATTCAGAGCTGCGCACGCCCATATTTAACATGCTCGGCGTCAATGCGGTCCTGTTGAGATTCAAAACCGACATCAAAATTTATTCCGGTCAAAGTAAGCCGGAGAACGCCTTCATTGAAATTAGCCAGGATGGCGGCAATACATGGATAACTGTATGGGATAAAACGGCCGCATACAAAGGCGAGGTCATCCTGGACATTTCGCAGTGGGCAGCCAATCGCAA
>CAYLKB010000244.1:1220-1621 GCA_964384165.1 uncultured Methanosarcinales archaeon | reverse complement strand
GTGACGATTAGCGCCGCCAACGACGGAACAAAGATGCTTCGGTGCATAAGTACCCCCTGAGTCTGGTTCGCCCGATCGGCTCGGGTTTGCTCTTGCGTCACGACGTATGATGTATACATCGTTTCACATTATGCCAGCGTGCATTTTGCTAGGCTGCCGCGCAATAGCGTGTCCACGATTGTGGCCGGCGTTATTCCTCGTCACTGGTTTGTTGGGGGTCGCCTGCGATACGTTGCTCGGACCCACCCCGGGTTCGGGCCTGTGGGTCCGCCAAGCGAACGTGGTGTTAACTGTCGGCGAGACCGGACGGTTGACAGCAGTCTATCAGGCCGAGCGAGGGGCGCTCCTTGATTCCACTGCGGATTTCCAGTGGCGTTCCGCCAACCCAAACTCACTGGCGG
>CAYLKB010000244.1:0-1210 GCA_964384165.1 uncultured Methanosarcinales archaeon | reverse complement strand
ATACGAGGGTCACACGGATTCCCTAACGGTTCTTGTGGTTGACCAACGAGTCTACACGGCGCAGTGGGCCGGTGTGGCTGTCGGTGAACGCACTACCTGCGGTTGGACCCTTGGAGGAACTACGTATTGCTGGGGATCCGACTTCTACGCAGCCGTTGGAGATGGCGTGCGTCGGAAGTGGACGAACACACATGCACCGCAACCGTTGCTGACCGACCAACGCTTTTCATCGGTTGGTGTCGGGCTCTTCTTTGCGTGTGGCCTCAACAGCGAATCGGAGGTGCTGTGTTGGGGAGAAGGGCTTGCTTTGGGCCGAGGAGAAAACCACGTGCTGGCCCCGCTCAACCTGCCGGCCTCCCCAAGTTTCGCCGCGATTGCCGTTGGATCAAGCCATGCATGCGGTCTCGCATCCAATGGCATTGCCGAATGCTGGGGATCAGGCAGCTCCGGGGAACTTGGGGATGGAGCAACCGGGTTCCAGTCTCGGGGCGAACCACGGCCAGTTGCTTCCGAGAAGCAATTTGAGGCCCTTATTGCTGGCGAGGCGTTTACCTGTGGATTGGCCGATGATGGAGCGATTCTGTGCTGGGGCATCGGCTATCATGCCGGGGTTCCTGGACAGTCGGCGGTGCCTTCCCCAATGCCGGTGCCGTGGTCTTCGTCCTTTACCGAAATTACAGGCGAAAGGAACACGTGCGGACGGGACCAAAATAATGAAGAATGGGTGTGTTGGGGTGGGAATCGATTCCGGCAATTGGAAGGCGATGGACAGGTTACAGCACCAAGACCCCTCGGAGCGGCGAAGCAATACGCCTATGTCCAACCCGGACCCGTAACGACATGTGGGCATCCGGGGGATGGTCACCTACGGTGTTGGGGGTCTGATCGCCGAGGTAATCTGGGTGATGGGTCCGGGGTCAATGCTCTCGACGCTTGCTTTCAGTCCGGCACACCGACGTGTAGCACAATCCCAGTCGAGGTATCAGGTCAATTTGCGTTTCGTTCGTTTAGCCAAGGAGCGGTGGCAAGCTGCGGCGTCACACAGGACAACGCTCTGTATTGTTGGGGCTCAAACGAGTTCGGCCAGCTCGGTACCGGCTCCTTGAAACAACTGAGTCATGTGCCTGTGCGCGTTGTAGATCCGTTTTAGGACCGGTTGGCTTCCATGCCTCAAACGTAGCGATCACCGCGGCGTGGCGTGAAGCCGTTG
>CAYLKB010000243.1:656-1630 GCA_964384165.1 uncultured Methanosarcinales archaeon | reverse complement strand
GAAAAAGTCCCTAAACTGAACTTCTTGATCATGCCATTCATAGTACTTGTCTTTTGAAATTGTCATAATGATAGATGAGAGGGATTAGTTTTTAAATTATGCTAAACATACATCTACATCATGAGAACAAGTATCAGGAAATTTATACCTGGATTCCTACGAGAGCCACTCATCAAAGGATTACTTTATACAGCTAGATTCATATCTCCACATATTTGGAATCTCCCAAGAAAAAGTATTTCTCTGGGCACCTCAACAGAAACAACTATTCATTTGCAGAACAGCAGAGTAGTTAATACAAGGCCATATGTCATCCATAATAATAAGCTTATTGAAGAACTTTCTTTGGAATTTCTTTGGAAATACACTAAAAGTCGTATGAAATCAATGTTAATTACACATCTTATAAATTGATTAAAACCGATAAAAACTTCTAAAATCGACCAGAAATGATAAAAACTGCATTATAAAATTAATTTTTTGAAATGAAGTATAACTTTTCATTTTCCCCACAATCTCAGCTTTAATATGCGTTATAAAACTTCAAAATCGGCCGAACCATTGATTTTATACGACTTTTAGGGTATTTGCCAAACAAATTTTACCAATTTTTACGGCCTTTACCAATTAGTAAGTGGTGTAACTGCACTTTATCACAATGGAGTAATATTTTTATTTTTCTTCACAATCTCAGCTATTGTATGCGATATAAAAAAATTGGCCCAATCGTTGATTTTATACGACCTTTAGTAGATTGATCAAACAATTTGTACCACTTTTTACAAATTTTTACCATTTTTACGACCTTTATCAATTTATAAGGGATATTACTACACTTTAACACTTTGAAATAATATATTTACTTTTCCTCACAATCTCTGCTTTCATATGCGACATAAAACACCAAAATCAGTCCAACCGTTGATTTTATACGACCTTTAGTAGATTGATCAAACAATTTGTACCACTTTTTA
>CAYLKB010000243.1:0-556 GCA_964384165.1 uncultured Methanosarcinales archaeon | reverse complement strand
CAAATTTTTACCATTTTTACGACCTTTATGAATTTATATGCTGTGTAACTGCCTTTTATAGCATTGAAGTAATATTTTTATTTTTCCTCACAATCTCAGCTATTGTATCCGACATAAAAAACCAAAATTGGCCCAACCGTTGATTTTATACGACTTTTAGTAGATTTGTCAAACAATTTTTACTTTAAACTAAAAGTAATATAAAATCAACGCGTGCTCCAATTTTTCTGGGTGATATCAAATATGATAGGCCAGAGGCTGAAATTTTTTTTTATATAGATTTTGACACGATATATAGTGTGTACAGTGAGAAATATAGTAACTTACTTTGCATGCGCTTAGCTTTTTTTTTAATAAGTAAAAAAGCCAAATTTATACAATAAAATTTTTTTCGGCCAGTGACGTGTCCAAAAATAATATTTTGAAGCCTCGCGGCCAAAAAAAGTTAATTGTTCCTTCCTGCACACTGTGTATAAGAATAGTCAGATCTCTTTACTTCACTTCTTCCATAGAAAATTAGTATGAAATATTATTATATAAGTAGTTTCAGACTAAA
>CAYLKB010000242.1:0-1633 GCA_964384165.1 uncultured Methanosarcinales archaeon | reverse complement strand
CTGCATATTGCAGGAGAATACAAGTATGTAACTTATTATTTTATGAACGTTGTACTAGGAGGTATTGGCGGAAAATTGGTAATGAAACTTTTCCCAAAACTTAAAGGAATATTTTTAGCTGGGATACAAGGAGCAGCAGGAGCAGCATTTCACTCAATTGCTAAAGAATTATATAAATTCATTAGGGGTGAGTCCCTTACGCTCAGAGACAGTGCTGGCAGAATCATTAAAGCTACAGTATTGGGATTTGGCTTTTCTGCACTAACTGTTTGGGTACAACCTGTTACTAAAACCGTGCACGAACCTGGCCGCAGGCAGTTGCAAGAAGGAATGGCAACTATACCGCTTTCATGGTTAGATGTTCCTAATGAAGTTTTAAATAAGTGGGGCATAGTAGGTTCTGTTGGGTCATCAATATTCGGAAAGTGGCTTGGAGACATTATTAGTGACCTTTTGTAAGGAAAGCATGAATAAGATATTTGCTTGGATAATATTAGCATTTTTCACCTTGAGTATATTAGGTGGACTAAAAATGATTGTGACATACATCTTTATGGTAATCGACAGCACTAAAGAAGCAAATGCTAAAGGTTTTGTATTTTTAGTGCTGTTTACAGCAGGTATAATAATGGGTGTTTGTACAATATTTGCTGCGTTCAAGAGCTTGCTTGAGAACGATGAAAATATTGATGATAACAATAAATACCAATAAGCCAACCAATAGCAGAACCATCATGCCAATATATACATTTTAATGAATATAAGCGATAATTGGGATTGCAGGTATGGTAGTCTATTCTACTATGTATTTATGGACATGGGGGATATAGTACTGGCTGTGATTTAGCATTCCAGAGTTGTGTAAACAGATGTGAAGAAGTACATTAATTATATTTCATATAAGTAAATGAAAACTGTCGGATTATGAAGATATTGTTGAAGTAGGTTTAGAAGATATTGCTTTCATCTTTGAGTAGATCTAACCTCTCACAAGGTAACCGCCCGCAAGCCAATCAACAGCAGGACATTGCTATCATGCCTATTAATTGATTCTAACGATATAACTAAAATGACAGCTACTCTGCGACGGTTTCCACCTTGAGATACCGCTTATTCACTCCGAAGTCCAGCATGGCAGAAAAACGAGCTTGCGTCAATCAATCAACGGCACATGCTCATCATTAGCGGCTCGACTCGTGTGCACGTCAATTTTGCCTACATCCTTATGACCATTCCAACGCCTTGCGTGCCTCTGTGGCTCTGTCCCGGTAAATCTGATCATACTCCACAATAAACATGCTTCTGTCATTTCTATGTCAACGACACCTTGCCTTTGCCATTATCGCACTGATTTTGGCAGTGGTTTACGTCTCAGGAGATCAACTACAGCAATTCACCAACAACGACTGGCGCAACCGTCTTATAAAGCGCACAACGACCGGGGGCGATATCATAGATATAGCATACGACGGAAATGGTGATAGATATTCCAAGACGGTCAATGGCGTCACGACTTACTACCAAATCGACCGCAACAACCTGACCGGCTATGCGCAAGTCGTAGAGGAAATCAACGAATTCCAGGAAGTCGAAGTGGTCTACCTCTACGGCCTCGACCTCATTTCCCAAGACC
>CAYLKB010000241.1:0-1637 GCA_964384165.1 uncultured Methanosarcinales archaeon | reverse complement strand
CCATCTCCAGCCGGCGCAGTTCTTTGTAGGCGATGATGAGGAAATTACCCGAGCCGCAGGCCGGGTCGAATATTTTGACGCGAGCGATTCGTCTTTTTTGCAGTCCCAGGCCAGCACTTGCGAAAAATCCGTGACCAGCAGCAAACGCGGCGCGTGCGATTTTGTGCCCTTGCCCGCCTTCATCGCATCCAGCGCGGTAAAAAGGTCGCCCCCGGTGGCCTTGAAAAAGCGCTTTTTCTTCAGGATCAGCTCGCCCGCAGCTTTGGCCAGATTCATCTGCCCCGAGCGCAGGCGGGCGATGGAAGATTGCGGTGTGCCGTAAGCCAACAGGAAATCGTAGATAAACTCCTCCCGGTCCGGCGGATTCCGGACTAAAGCTATTACAAGTTCGGCAACCTCGGCGTAGCGCATGGAAGAAGCAAAGTAACTCGCCGAAGTGACGTCAATGCACTTAGAAGAGCGGCACTCTTGCCTTTTGGCCGCGACTGTTGCAGTTTTCCCACTCTCCACCATGGCCGTCCGCAAGCAACTCGCCGCCGCCTTTCGCGCGAAACGGAGTCAATTCGATTTCTGGCTCCAGCTTTCCGTCTTCGCTCTGCTCGGGCTGGCGCTCTGGCCGGTGACGGGGTGGCTGGCGCAGACCACGCTCGACCAGAGCCGCCTGCTGCACGCGCTCATCGTCCTGCTCTTCGCCGGAACGCTCCTGGTGGCCGACCGGCAACCTCCGGTGGAGAATGCGCTTACGATGGGGACGGTGGCCCGGCTCGCGGTGGCGGCATCCTACAGTCTACTGCTGCTCGGCTTCGTGCTCCATGCGATGTATCCCGGGACCGGACCGCTCCTCGGCCCGGTCCTCCTCCTGATCGCCTATTGCGCGGGGCTCGGCGCATTCTTTGTCTTCGTCTTTGGCAAAACGACCGCCCGCATCAGCTTCACGCTGTGCGCGACCTTCTGCGCTTTTGTCATCCTCAGCCTGTTCATGGCACCGCTTGACTGGCCGCTCCGCAGTCTGGCTGGCAAATGGAGCGGCATCGTGCTCAGCTGGCTCGGTAAATCCATCGAGCTCGGCCTCGTCGATGCCGCCGGTATGCCGCCTAAACTTATCCTGCTAGCCGACCGGCATCCGTTTCATGTCGCCTCCGAGTGTAACGGATTCGGCGTCATTTTTACCTGCTTCCTCGTCGCGCTCCTCCTCAGCATCTACCGCCGGGCCTCCTCGCTCGATGGTGCCCTTAACCTCGCTGCGGGGCTGATGCTCGGCTTCGCCTTCAACATCATCCGCATCGTCGTGATCGTCCTGCTGGCCCCGGCCCTGATGGAGCATTACCTGCTCATGCACGAGATCGTTGGAGCCATCACCTACTGGGGCTGTCTCGTGCTCCTGTGGCTGCTCCTCAAAGGTCCGACCACCGCCGGACGGCGTCGGGCGACTCCGCCTGACACCGCAACGGCCCGGGAATAATTCCAGCCCAGACGTCTCTCATTCCCATGCCCCGGTTACGCTGCGTCTTACTGCTTGTTTTTGCCCTCGCTTCCACGATCAGCGCGGGAGCGGGCGAAGCCGCTCAAATCACCCCGGGCCTGAGTGAAGCCGAAGTCATCGCACGGCTCGGCCAGCCGATGGGCTCGATCCGCCT
>CAYLKB010000240.1:0-1638 GCA_964384165.1 uncultured Methanosarcinales archaeon | reverse complement strand
CCTACTGGGATTGTCAACTCAATACACACGTTGGTACACCGCCGCCGGAAATGATTGCGCAACAAGAAGGCGAACATCCGGAATTCTTGGGCAATCTAGGATTCTTTCTCTTTGAAAAACGCTACGATGCCTTGGTTCGACCGGATGGCCGTTACGGTAATGAACTCAACGGCACTTGTCAACGGGGACAATTGTTGCGCCGCGGAGAGGTTCAATTGAAGCGAAATGCGGCCATTTTGCGCAAGGCCTACTGGCACGATGATAATGCTGCACAACAAGCAACGACAAACAATAAACGGCTGGCGCTCTTGACTGGACTCTATGAACCATCGCAGATCCGTTTTCGAGCCGACGATGATCAACGGACCCTCATGTCGGGGCAAATTCTGTTGCGCAGTCTCTTCAACAAAGATCCCAATGCAAACAGTCCATTTGTTCCCTTGCATTTGGCCGATCGCGAGCGCGACGTTCTCTCCACTAACAAGGACTTGTGTCCTCGATTGACCCTACTCGAACAGCAGGCCTATGCCTCGCCGGAATATCACGCCTTTAACACTTCGGCCGAGGTCCGACAGTTGCGCCAATTCATGCAAGACGAATTTGGGCACGTCCTTGATCGTCCGCAAAGTTGTCTTATGACGGCTATTTGCAACGACCTGGAAATACCTGAATCGGTCAATGATTTTGTAGCCAATGAAGAGACTGACACTATTGACGAAACCCAATGGGATCGTTCCTATGGGAAGCATCGATTCCGACGCTTGGTGGATTATGATCACCAAAACAAAATCTTTCCCTATCGATACAATGATGGTGCCATGTCCAAACTCTCCATGGGTCCAATGTGGGCCGAATTGGTCGACACACTGAAACAGGCGGCCAATCCCAACGCGCAAGAAGGATCCTTTCCAAAGCTATCGCTGGTGTCTGGTCACGACACGACCATTAGCCAGCTCATGTCCTCACTGGGTTCCACCACCTGGAACGCCACAGATTGGCCAACCTACGCAGCCATGATGATTATTGAAGTCCTTGAAATGATTTGTGGCCATCCCAATTTCGACGTGTATAAATCAGATTATGCCTTTCGTCTCTTGTACAATGGCCGCGTCTTGACCACGACCATTGCCGGTTGTCCGGCCCGTTACGACTTGTGCGATTTGGACGTTTTACTGCGATAATTTCAGCCCTTTGCCGTTCGTCATTGCAATTGTGACACAACCAGCAGCGACGACTTGAATAATGGTGCCGATTCGGCAAATGTAGACAAGGAAGACGACGACGACTGGAAGGAAGACACCACCACCTTGTTGCAAACACAGGGCGGCATGGTCTTGCTGGCCGTCGTGGTCTTGTTGGGTGCCGCCCTGGGTAGCATTGTGACTTGGGGCGTCATGACGCGGAGCAGTCCCTTTCTCTTTGAACGGGTCGAACTGGCACCCATTTCGGATGCCGACTTAGATTAATGGAAACGTTAATATCATACGTACGTATAAAATCCTGCCTAAAGCGAAAAGATTGAACACCGCCCCTCTCAAAATAGGACATATTTGTGACGTCGCCATACCTGTCAGGACAGTAGAGAGTGGCGTTGCTGCGACCTTTTGATGCGGGGAACTACTTGTCGATTGTTGTCGG
>CAYLKB010000239.1:345-1639 GCA_964384165.1 uncultured Methanosarcinales archaeon | reverse complement strand
AATTCTCAAACCTAACTTATATTTCTAATTTTCTGTCAAACTTGGGTTATAATATTTTACATTCCAAGAAACATCATCAACTCATAAACTAAGAATGCAGGCCAGACAAGCGATTTGAGAAAACCTAAAATACCTATCCAAAAACCTGAGGCAGTTCCAATATAATATACTGCTGCTCCAATAAATCCAAAAAAGTATAGTGCGCCACCTGTATCACATGGAGAACATTTTGTTTTGCAAGTTTTTCTTTCTTCATTTTTCATGGTAATAATATATAATTTGGTTTATTATAAATTTACGTATAGATTATTTTTTGTTATTAATTAGTGATTTAAAAAGTATTTATTATTAAGATTTTAATATATCAATCATGAAACTAAGTAAATATGCATTTTTGTTTGTATTTATTTTAGTTTTTTCTTTTAGTTTTGGATATTCATGTCAACCTACAATTCCACTTACTTTAAGCGAGACTATATATAAATCAGATTTGATTATAATTGGTATGAAGATTGCAGAAGGGCCAGTTCTAAATAAAGAATATCCTTATCCTGGTGACCCTGAATGGGTTGATATACAAATTCTTGAAGTGTTTAAAGGAGATGTTTATCAAGAAATTATTAGAATAAATACTAATTCTCCATGTGGATATGGTTTTCCAGTACCTTATGATTTTAAAGAGAATATGATGTTTTTTTCTTGGGATGAAAATTCTAATTCATATGTTAGAGTTGATTTAGGAAGTAAAACAATAATAAATGTTAATGATGAAGGAATTTTTAATGATTATGTTGATAATGGGGGAGAATTGAAAACCAAGTTTATTACATTTGAGGAATTGGAAAAGAATTATGGCCTTATTAGTAGCAAGGTTGTTGTCGAAGATAAATTCTTAAAATATAATCAAATTGCAGCAATTATTTTGATTACAATTACTGTTTTGGTTTTACTAATGATATTTAGTAGATATCAGAGATGAATATTGATATTTTATTTTTATTTTTTTTACAACGCACCTTTTTTTCACCGCTTGGCAATCAAGTGCCAAGCTAAAAAAAGCATGGACCAAAAAAATGACCTAGAATGTTCTAGTGAATAGGTGCGGAGATTATATTTTTAAGATAAAATTGCTAATTGCATCATGAATATAAGTTTCATTAATATAGAAATATTTACTAGTTGATTATTGTTATTAGTATTTTAGATTAAAGTGGAAGGCAACCACAATGTTCCACATTCCACCTTTTTTTCACCGCTTGGCAATCAAGTGCCAAGCTAAAAAAAGCATGGACCA
>CAYLKB010000239.1:0-245 GCA_964384165.1 uncultured Methanosarcinales archaeon | reverse complement strand
GTTGATTATTGTTATTAGTATTTTAGATTAAAGTGGAAGGCAACCACAATGTTCCCGTTAGATAACAGTACTTATAATGGCTAGCTTGGCTTAACTTCTGTGTTCGAAATGGGAACAGGTGTAACCCGAAGCTATATGAACCTTCTTAGATAAAGTTAATTTGAATGTATTTATATAGTTTTCGTTTTTTTGAGCTCCGTTCGGAGTTAAGTAATATTTAACAAATATTTCTTAATCTGAATATT
>CAYLKB010000238.1:0-1644 GCA_964384165.1 uncultured Methanosarcinales archaeon | reverse complement strand
CTAGGTCAACACCTTGGACCTTAAACCGCTTTCCTCGCTGTAGAGCGCGCGAGGTTGCATTTGGAAAACGTGTTTGGGAAGAAGGATCATCAGGATCACCTTCACGACGGCGAGCCGGTCCGGTTTCTGATGCGGCGGCATGCTGCGAGAGTTGGCGGGACGAAGTAACGAGTCTTCGATAAACCCCTCGAAAAGTACGGGCCCCTCTACATCGGCGCCCGCACAGTAAATTCAACTGGCAAGTAAATGGAGAACGCCGAACCGGCGCCGGCATCGCTTTCGACCTTGACCGCTCCTCCGTGGTCGTTCACGATCTTCTTCACGATGGCGAGACCGAGCCCGGTTCCGTCTTCGGCCGTGGAGAAGCCCGGCTCGAAGATGCGGACCTTGAGGTCATCGGGTACGCCCGTGCCCGTATCCATGACCTCCAAGTCAACGTAATCGCCAACTTCGCTATCCGCACTGGGCTTCAATCCCCGCGCCAGGCCTGTCGAGATCGTCACCGTACCTCCCTCGATCATGGCTTCCACCGCATTGTCGATCAGATTCTTCAGCGCCGAGATGATTAGATCGCGGTCCAATGAGACGATCGGAAGGCCCCGCGCCAGCCTCAACTTCAGGCGGATGTCTGGCGGGAGGCCGCTTCGTATAGACTCGCCCACCTCTTCGACCAGATGGTTCACGTGGACATCAGCCAGCTCCGGCTGCTCTATATTAGCGAATTTCAAGAAGCTGTTGGTTAGCCGCCTCAGCTCCGCGATGCGCTCCTCTATGCGGTTACTGTACCTGTCCAATCTGCTCGCCACGGACGGCGCGCGTTCACGATATTCCATCTGGAGGCGCTGCAGCGTGAGAAGGATGGTGGTGAGGGGGCTCTTCACGTCATGCGCTACGCGGCGCGCCATGATCGCCCACGTCCCATAGAGATCCGAATCGGCGCTCTCGTTCCCATCCGTAATCCGGATCAGCCAGTGAGGGTCCCCGTGAGTTTTCGCCAGCAGGGGTTCTGCCACCATCCTACAGCGACGGCGTTCTCCGTTCACCTCGATCGCCGCCGCGAACACTCTCCGTTCCGCCGTTTGGGCAGCGAGCGTGTCCTGACAGAAGGAGACCATGTCAGGGCACCGCTCCCACAGGGCTGTCAATTTCTTGGGCGTCTTGGCCTGGCCACCAACAAGGCCGAGCTGGGACCGGAGCGTCTCGTTCATCCAGCGAACCCTGCCCTCACGATCCAGCAAGAGGAATCCGCCGAATCCGTGATCAAGCGCCAGGGATCGAATCGAGCTCAGCACCCGGTTGCGGCGAAGCAACGCGTGCAGGGTGAGGGCGGCGAGGCTCGTGCCGACCAGGCCTAGCAACCAAAGAGTCAGCGGGCCGTAGCGGTATATCAGGTAAGTTGGATTCCTGGCGACGTGGAGTACGGTCGTGCGCCCTTGGTGGTCCACCAAGAGCGACCTGGGAACTCCCGAGCCCCTGTGCAAGACGCCAGAAACGGAGCCTTCATCATACGTCGCCTTCGGTCGGAGGTGGCGATCCAAGAGAACAAAGCCATCTTCGGGGGGGGGAGCTGATTACTATCTCGTCGATCCCATCGCTGTCCAGGTCAGGCTGGGTTCCCAGCGACGCTATGATCGGGGCGATCTG
>CAYLKB010000237.1:0-1647 GCA_964384165.1 uncultured Methanosarcinales archaeon | reverse complement strand
ATTTAGTAACTGCCTACATCGTGATTGTCCGAGATTCTGGCTGAAAAACTGTGATTAAATCGACTGTACTACATGTGTAAGCGGGGTTGAAAGAACCTACAAAGGTTTCTTAAATAAACCCCTCGCAAAAACGATAAAAATATGAATGATGAATTTTAACAAGAAGCACTATAGATATGATACACATAGCCCATAGTCACAGCGTGGACCTATAGCTATAGGTTGTTAGCGAACAGCTGATTTTATAGACTAGAAGCACTATAATTATAGCGTGACATAGTGAATAGTAATTGTCTTACCATAGTATGTAACTGAAGTTTGTAATTTTTTCAAACATGATATTTTCTCACTAGACTTTTTTACCATCGATTTTTAATGAAACTACTAAAAACAAATAGCATGGACATACAATTCCTTGGCATAAAATTGCCATCACACTTATAACAATTCGAAATGAAAAATTTCTAGTGAAAATTTCTTTTGTTTCTTTTGTCTTGCTTGGGCTGTGAGTGTTTAGTTTAAATTAATTTTCTTTTTTTCTTGTATGTTCTACTTGATTTATCATTGTATTTATTTTTGGCGTTGCTACCATCTTGTGAATAAAGATATATTTATTTTGCACTGTCAATGCGGCGAATGTCAGCAGTGGCAGTCTGAGAGAATGCAGAGTATGATGAATTCGTGCTGTTTGACAGATTTCGCTGATTCTCGGCCTTTAGTTTCTGAGATACGGGCTCCGCAGAAAGAAAAAAATTATTGACGTACATGTAAGTCTTGACGTTTCGTATGACGGATTATGTCAGTATCAGCTATATAAAATTTCGTGATAGTATGTCGAGCCGTTCGCCAAAATTTTGACCTAGTATTATTATTTACACATTGGCGGATTGCTGCTGACGGGAAGTACTTCATGACGTCATGTTTGGTCAGAATGCAGAGGGTGTCATAGTCGTCCTCGTGACCAAGTTTGGTGATCCTAGCTCAAACAATCTTGAAGCTATTCTAATGACTCATTTCGTTACGACGGCGACGACAACGGGGTACGCGACCCATCCAATTCTGAAGAATATTTAGTGATCAATAGTAACCATGGCTCTATCTAGCACCGTTTGGCCGGATTACAATGTGTGACAGACGACAGACGACAGACAGACGACAAACAGGGCTGTGACAATAGCCCATCCTATGCTTAGCTTGCAGCTATAGCATCGGTGGGCTAAAAATGTGTCTAGGCCTACTGTTCTATGCCCTGAAACAATTCAGATCTTCGCTACTTTACTATTTCAGCAGGGGATGATTTCACCCTTAAAGGGGGTGCTAGAAAATATTAATACTATAATACCATGGAACTTTGGCTACATATGCGAGATATTCTGAGTTAAGACTAATTTATATACGTTTGCGTCAAAAATAGTAACATTTTGACTTAAAATTTTTTAACAAAATAAGAAACAGAACATCGTTCATGTGATTAACGATAGCGATGACGACAGCAAATTCGCTATTGACAGAAGGCAATTCTAGGCATTCCAATTGTCCAGCCGTTGAAATACTGAGTTGATTGATTACTAGATCACAATGATCTGTTTCTGTAGCAATCAAAAGCTCGCTGAATGCAAACAATCTTCTTGACTTAGTGAATTATCT
>CAYLKB010000236.1:0-1647 GCA_964384165.1 uncultured Methanosarcinales archaeon | reverse complement strand
GGAATTTTTATCCCCTTTTTCTCGTTTTTTTCCATGATTTTATTATATTTTTGTAGTGAAAAATCTGCTTTAAAAGCAAGTGTTATGTTTTAAAGCGTTAAATTTTATCAAAGTAAAAAAAATGCGTTTTAAATAGCAAATTTTTTACTATAAAAATAAAATTTTTCTTTGAAAATATTTATTTTGTTCAATTAAATATTAAAATAGTTATAAAATGTTAGGCGATAGATTCAAAAAAGCACGTGAATTTTTAGGTTCTTCTCGGAATTCGATTGCCAAAAAATTGGGGTTAAATCATAGTTCGATTAGTCGAATTGAAAGCAATGAAATTCAAAATCCAAACTGGCATTATGTCGAATTTTTGATAAAACAAGGCGTAAATCCGTACTTTTTGGTCGGTGTTTCCAATGATATTCACGGTCAAAAAACAGTGGACATGATTTCTAAAGAAGAACACGAACGGATTTTGAAAGAACTGAAATCCGAAAATAAAGAATTCAAAACCAAATACGAAACCATGCAAGAAGCCTTCAAACTTATTAATACGAATAAATAAAAAAGTGCATTTTTTTCCATGATTTTATTATATTTTTGTAAGTGAAAAATGTTTTTTGAACGAAACATGACGCAAATATATTAAATATATCTAATTTCACAAGTTTTAAAATAATTTTTTTGAAAAATATGTCAGATATATCTAATTCTGTAAGCAAAAGGTTATTAAGTTTGCTTGAAGCTAATGGATACAATGTAAATTCCTTCTCTAATAAGATAGGAGTAAAATCGACTGTTTTGCACTATATAATAAAAGGTAGAAAAGATGGCACAAAAACAAAGCCGAGTTTTGAAGTTTTACAAAAAATTGTATCAGAATTTAATATAATTGATTCATATTGGTTAATAACTGGCGTAGAAAAAAAAATATTAGAAACTTCTGAAAAATATTCATTAAATTCATCGCCACATCAGTTACAAAAAATAGTAAAAAATAATAAAAACGGTTGTTCTGATAATATTACTTGCTCTGTCCGTGAAACTAAAGACAAGGAAATCAAGCAGTTAGAAGCCCGAATAGCCGATTTAGAATCAGATAAAGAATTTCTCAAAGAAACATTAAGCCAGTCACTAAAAAATTTGAATAGTACAATTAAATATTAAAATAGTTATAAAATGTTAGGCGATAGATTCAAAAAAGCACGTGAATTTTTAGGTTCTTCTCGGAATTCGATTGCCAAAAAATTGGGGTTAAATCATAGTTCGATTAGTCGAATTGAAAGCAATGAAATTCAAAATCCAAACTGGCATTATGTCGAATTTTTGATAAAACACGGCATAAATCCTTATTTTTTGATTGGGGAATCCGATGATATTCACGGCATAAAAACAGTGAACATGATTCCCAAAGAAGACCACGAACGAATTTTGAAAGAACGAGAAGAAGCCTTCCAAAAATTACAAAATTCCATTCCGAAAGCTGAATACGAAAAATTATTAATTAAATACGAAACCATGCAAGAAGCCTTCAAACTTATGAATACGCATCAATAAGGGTTTTTTAGACCTGCCAAGTCTTAAAGACTTGGCAGGTCTAAAAAAAAGTGCATTTTTTTCCATGATTTTATTATATTTTTGTAAGTGAAAATCAAA
>CAYLKB010000235.1:0-1651 GCA_964384165.1 uncultured Methanosarcinales archaeon | reverse complement strand
ACTTAATTTTTTATAAAAAAATTTTATTTTGAAACAAAAAGGTTCATCTACTGTTCATAATAAATAAATATAAATACAATTTAAATAAATTTCTCTCCATTTCAAAGTCATAAGTGTCAGATTACAATTTCTAAGTTTCATGCAATAATTTTTAAAAATATTAGTATTTTGTTCCAATACTTAATAGTCTGCCTAAACCTTTAAAAATAAAATGATTTTAACAAATATATGATTATTGGAATAGTAGGAAAACCAAATGTTGGTAAATCAGCATTTTTTAGAAGCTTGACTTTAGCTGATGCAGAAAGTGGAAATTTTCCTTTCACAACAATAGATGCAAATTCTGCCATAGGTTATGTGAAGATTGAAGACCCAGCAATTTATTTTAATAGGCATTCAAACCCTAGAGAAGGTTATGTTCAGGGAAATTTTAGATTTGTACCTGTTGAGATTATAGATGTTGCTGGCCTTGTACCTGGAGCTCATGAAGGAAAAGGTCTTGGGAATAAATTCTTGGACGATTTAAGACAAGCAGATGCTCTAATTCATGTAATAGATTTAAGTGGAGCTACAAATGAAAAAGGTGAACCTATTGGTCTAAATGAATATGAACCTGCAAATGATATTAAGTTTCTTGAAGAAGAACTTGATTTTTGGTTTTACAATATCTTAAAAAGAAACTGGGCAAATATAGAAAAAAAATTTAGAATGCAAGATATGAAAATTGAACTTGCATTAGAGTCAGTATTGTCAGGACTTAAAATCTCAGAAGAACAGATTATTCTTGCATTAAGAAATTTATCTATAACAAAAACTAATGTTGGCGATAAACTATTTGAAATTGCTCAAAAATTAAGAGAAATTACAAAACCTATGATAATTGCTGCAAACAAATGTGATATATTGCAAGATGATGATTTATGGAAAAGTAAACTTGAAAGACTACGACAAATCTTTCCAAAACATAAAATAATTCCCGTAATGGCAGAATATGAATTCAATTTGAAAAAAGCTGCAAAAAATAACATTATTGATTATATTGCAGGTGAAGAAATCTTTGAAATAAAAAACGAAAATAGTTTAAATGATAACCAGAAAAAAGGTCTCTCAATAATCAAAGAATCTCTTACAAAATTAAAATCAACAGGAGTACAGGAATGTCTCAATAGTGCTGTATTTGATCTTCTAGAATACAAACCAATTGTCCCAGGAGGTTCAAAGCTTGAAGATAAAAATGGCAATGTTTTGCCTGATTGTTTCTTAATGCCAAAAAATACAACTGCATTAGACTTTGCATATAGACTTCATACTGATTTTGGTAAGAATTTCATTAAAGCAATAGATGTTAAAACAAAAATGATGGTTGGAAAAGACCATGTATTAAAACCAGGAGATGTAATTGAAATCATTTCAGGAAAATAATTATATTAAAAAAATGCAAGAAGACCAAATACTAGAATTACCATCAATAAATTTTTAATAAACTCTATTATCACAATAAAAATAAACCAAATAATCCATAGTATAAAACTATTTTTCCAATCCAGTTTGTAAAAATAATTAATAGATATAATACCTATTATTGCATTTAAAATAATATAACCCAAGTTTGACAGTTGAGTAAATAATAACTTCTATTTTTGTTCCAAAA
>CAYLKB010000234.1:0-1672 GCA_964384165.1 uncultured Methanosarcinales archaeon | reverse complement strand
TTTATTTATTTAAAATTTAACACACGCACTCATGCTGAATAAACACAGTAAAAATAGTATAGACTAGGTAAAACGTATGTTAGGAGGCCACGAACTAAAAATTAATTGCTTACAAGCCCCCTACAGCACTAAAAACAATAAAAAATAACACGGCGAAGAAAATAATACTTAACACTGAAACAAGAATAAAATGTGAAGCATAAAGTTATTTAAAAGCACTCCCACTCAAAAAGTTTTTAAATTCAAGCGACTTAATGGCGTGTTTAAATGAGGCGACAGACGGAAGCGATCTCACGTGAGAAGGGAGACCATTCCAAACCGGAGTCTGTCGATAGAAGAAGGACGCCAGAGTTCGTTCGGTAGCCTTCACGGGTCTATGGAGGGAAGTGGGGTCTGATCGAGAAGAGGGGGGAGAAAGGTATATAGTAAAGTATTTGGATGGATCTATGGGCAAAAGATGATTTATTATTTTGTAGTAAAAAATAAGATCGAAATGCAATCGACGAAGTTCAAGTGGTTCAAGTTTTAGTTTGGCAAGTCGATCGTTATAGGAAAGGTCATTTAGATATGGAATATTTTTAGTAAAATTTCGCTGCACATTCTCGATCAGGTCAATTAGAAATATTTGAGTAGGGTTCCAAATGATGCTATTATACTCCAAAATTGGTCTGATGTATGTAATGAAGGCTTTGCGAACGAGCTCTGGGTCCCTAGAACAGAAGCCTCTGAAGAAAATGCCTTGCCTTTGGCGAGCCTTGGCAACAATGCTGTTGATATGAGCTTTGAAAGACAAGTCAGAGCTTATAGTTACCCCTAGGTCCGTGACTTCAGGTACACACTTAATGGGAATGTTGTTGATTAGATAGACAGTATTATTAGGAGTAGAAGAAGAAGATGTAGACAGAACATTGCATTTAACAAAGTTGATAGCTAGTTGTCTGTCTTTGGCAAATTCACAAGTATTATTTAGAGTACTTTGTAGTGACAAGGATGGACGGTCAACAGTTATTTTACAATATAATTTCAGATCATCAGCAAATAATTTCAACAAACAGGACCCCATGCAAACTTTATCAATATCGTTAATATAGATGAGAAATAAGATAGGACCCAGAACTGAACCCTGGGGAACACCACTGACCACTTCACAAACTGATGAAAAAGAACCGTTGACAACAACACATTGAGAACGATATGATATAAAATTTTCTATCCAATTTAAAAGTCTACCAGTAATGCCATATTGTTTCAAGACAAAAAGTAATTTGGAAAAGACAATAGAGTCAAATGCGCGAGAAAAATCAATATATATTATGTCTGTAGAGTGTCGAGACTGTAAAGATAGCGTCCAGTCATGTATGCACTCTAGGAGATTAGTGGCGGTTGAGTGTTTACTAATAAAAGCGTGTTGGTGTGGAGATATCAAGTTGTGCGATAAAAGATAGTACATGAGTTGCTCCTTAATAACAGATTCCATCAGCTTACACATTGTGCACGTTAAAGCAATAGGCCTGTAGTTGTTAGAATCATTTCTACAACCCTTTTTAAAAATCGGTGAGACAAAAGCGCGTTTCCAATTTGCAGGAAGAAAGTTATTGTTAAAACAGAAAGTAAAAAGTCTAGCTAATAAAAATGACATAGTGCTGCTAAGACTTTTATAAAAGACGGGGGG
>CAYLKB010000233.1:0-1679 GCA_964384165.1 uncultured Methanosarcinales archaeon | reverse complement strand
AATCATAATAAATTATAATTTCCAGACTTTATAAAACTACTTCGGATGAAGCCAATTATTTGTTTTATTTATGGCTCTTGTTAATAATTATTTTTTTATCATTATTTAATTTTTTTAAAAGATTTTTTTGTGATGATGTCTTATATAATGAAATAAATATTGTTGTTTTATTCCTTTGTGTTCTTTGAAATATGATGTGATGAATTGTTCTATTTCTTTATTGTTTATAGCTTTTCTTTTTAAATATAATTTTTCAATAATTTGTTTTACCCATGTGTCTATAGGAAATGCTTCTTTGTGGCCTAGTGAAAAAAGACATATACAATCAGCAACTTTTGGACCAATTCCAGGAAAGTCCATTATTTTTTTTTTTGCTGTTTCGTAATTGCTTTTTTTAATTTCATCTAGGATTTTAGGGTTTTCTGTTATTATTTTGTTTATTTGATATATATATAAAGCTCTGTAACCAGTTTTTGCTTTTTTTATAATTTCTATGTCATTTAGTTTTCCTTGACTTGGAAATGAGTAATAATGAGAATTGTCTATAGTGTACATATTCCCAAAACTTTTAGATAAGTTTGCTATGTTTAATTTTATTTTTGGTATGTTTGAAGCACTTGAGCATACAAAAGCAATCATGCATTCCCATAAATCTTGATTCATTATTCTTAGACCTTTGTAATTTATTGCTGAGTTTATTAAATGTTCATCATTGAATGTTGATAGAATTTGATTATAATTAGTTTTTAAATCAAATAAGTTTTCAAATGTTTCTTTGTTGCATCCAGTGAAATATATAATGTTGTTTTCTTGTTTTGCTTTAATAACATTATCATTGTGAATAATGATATATGAGTTATTATCTGTATTTGTAAAATAATTGAAGAATTGACCACTCTCTAGTGTATGTTTTAATGAGAAATTTTCGTTTGTTATTTTATTCATATTTAAATTAGATGCCCAATATTTCCTTAAAGTCTTTTGATTTAATTACAAAAAAGCCAATTGCAAGGGCTATTAGTAAAAATATTATAATTAATTTAATAGCTGTTTCGTTGAATTGACTTTTTATTTCTTTTTTCATTTTATTGTTCTAATTTTTTTTATTCTTTTTCTTTAAGTGATGTGTGAACTTTTGCAGGTTTTATATCAATTTTTGAAAAATGTTTTCCCAAGAATATCATTATTAGTATTGATACTATGAGCATAATGAATATTGCATTAGTATATTCTTGATATATTTCCCAGGTATAAAATACTGCATAAATGTACAAGGAAATTGATGCTGTGTATGCAATTAAAAATATTTTATAGTATCTATAGTAGTAAAAAGCGGCGATTATAATAGCTGTTGTAAATATCAATATTGCAATTGTTAAGGACATTTGGGTGATTGCCATTTTTTAGATGTTATGCCTCCTTAAATATTCTGCTCCAGCAAATAAAACAAATGATGAGATAAATAGTAGTGCTACTTTTATTTGCTCATTTGTATTATTCATGTAGTATATTACAAAATATCCAACTGCAATTATAATAAAAAATGATGCAGTAATGTTAAATATGTTTTGTAGTTTCATATCAATTATAACATATTATTTTATTTAAATTTTATGTTGCTACTTACAGTAGATGAACCTTAAGATTCAACTTTCAAAACTACTTTTAGTGACAACAAT
>CAYLKB010000232.1:0-1681 GCA_964384165.1 uncultured Methanosarcinales archaeon | reverse complement strand
CAGAAACCCCGCCAGCTGGAAGCTCTGGGCCTGTCATTCCCACTCCTAATGAATCCCAGGAGGCAAACAGCAGCACTGGAAAAGACAGTCCTGCAGCAAACACCTCAGAAAGCGAGGCCGGCTCAACCTCGCCTCCGGAAGCCACAGCTCCGGCCGACACAAAAATAGACCCCATGAAGATAGCTTTCCAGATCACAGGCTATAATGTAATAAAGAAATCAGACACATGGTACAAGCTTAACGAGGTAACAGTGAAAGTCACAAACAATGGCCCTAAGCTATATCCGCAGATCAAGCTGTGGTATTATGATGATGACACAAAAAACTATTTCAGCTTTAAAAGGGAATGCCGGGACGAGCAGTCCTTCGACGCAGGGATAGGCACAGGCAGCAGCAAAACATTCGTCTTCACACAGATAGATGAAAGCTTTTCAGACAATTCTAAGCACCCTACGGTCGTGGCCAGGATGTACAACAGCAAGAACGGAGACCTCCTGAAAGAGGTTGTAAAAACAGTTGAATACACCGGCAGCTAGCAGGGGCAGCTAATATTCTATAATCCTTATTTCCCCACCCGGACTTGCCTCCTCAGCTTCTTCTTTCTCCTGCCCTGGCTCAGCACGGGGGCTTTCAGGCGCAGGGGTATCAAACATGGCCATCATTCCCGGCATGCCTTGCTCACCCTCTGGGGGAGTTGCTGGAGCCTGGCTCTGGTCCAAAACATCCTCGCGCCTGCCTGAAACAAAGCTCTTTAGAAGCTGCACAGCAAGGCTAATCTCCCTTTTGCTGTCAGCTTGGGTGTCTATGGTTATCTTCATTTTAGCTTTTTGTCCTAATTTATCCTCTTGCTTTTTTTTCAGTGATGCCTATAGCATTTCAATAGCCGGCAACAGGATGTCTAACGCAATAATTAGTATTTAAGCTTTAATGTTTATCCGCGGTTTTTACCTTTTTTCTGTATCTGAGCCTGAGCTTGTATGCATGGCTGAAAGCCAGCTGGTAGCAGAGGGTAACGGGAAGGGGAAGAGGTAGAATCAGCCAAAAAGGTTCCTGAAGTTGGTAAATAGTATCTTTTCAGCTTCTGCGGTATCAAGGCCTTTTATTTCAGCAATCTTCCTTGCAGACTCTATTACAAATGCAGGCTCGTTATGTGCCCCTTTGTACGGGCTAAGGAAGGGTGAGTCTGTCTCAGTGAGTAGCTGTGACAGAGGGACCATCTCAACCAGGTGCTGGAAATGCGTGCTGAAAACGACATTTGCAGGAACAGAAAAGATGTAGCCTAGCCTGGCTGCCTCGGCAATCAGCCTTTTCTTTCCGGAAAAGCAGTGCAGTATAACCTTCCTTATCCCTGATTCCTTCAGCATCTCAAGCGCCTCGGCCTCGGCTTTCCTGGAGTGGATTATTGCCGGCTTTTCAAGCTTCTTGGCAAGATGCAGCATTCTTTTGAAGATCTCTTTCTGGGACTGAATGTCGCTTCCGTTCTTGAAGTCCAGACCTATTTCGCCTATCGC
Organism: uncultured Methanosarcinales archaeon; assembly: GCA_964384165.1. Taxonomy (GTDB): domain Archaea; phylum Nanobdellota; class Nanobdellia; order Woesearchaeales; family UBA583; genus UBA583. The sequence goes on along the minus strand of CAYLKB010000232.1, from coordinate 170 downwards.
TGCTATTTTTTCACGGTTCTCCCTGATAAACTCTATCTCATCTAAGATGCTGAACTCCTCTCCGGCCCAGTCGCCCCGGCTGATAAACCCTCCAATTACTGCATCCTCAATCTCTCTTTTCAGGGCGTCAGGGGGGTATATGCCCAGGCTGGCCTCGATGATAGGATATT
>CAYLKB010000231.1:0-1699 GCA_964384165.1 uncultured Methanosarcinales archaeon | reverse complement strand
TAGCAGTTTGAATTTGTTGTGTCGTCAGATTCATATTTTTTTCTTTTCAAAGCAATACTAAATAACTTACAAAACTGGTATAGTACCATAAAATATAACATAAAAAAACACGGAGTATATAAAACAATGTAGAGTATGTAGTTTGTATAGTTAAGTTTTTAACTTGCTGATAATGAATATTTTAATACAATTATTTCCCTCTACAAACCCTCTACATACTCTACATACTCCCTCCTTTTGATTTTACAATAAAATTACTTTTTAAGTATGTAGATGCTTTGTAGATAGTATGTAGATAGAATGTAGAACATAATATTAACAAATAAAATACTTATTATCAACACTTTAGCTTTTAATTTATGCTTTATTCTACATTCTCTACATAAAAACCTTTTTTTTGAACAAACCTCAAAATTAACATTTATTTACATTCTTGCCTCAATGCAATTTTAGTTATTCTAATAATCCAAAATCACTTTTTAAAAATGTATAATATCTGCCTACTAAATTTGATTTGCCTTTTCGTTGGCATCCGTTTTCGACTACCCAGAAAAATTTTGAATATATCCGCGGATTTGGACTTGCTTCAATCTTCCACTTTTTGATAATTTCGCTGATTTTGTGTCGATTCAGACCCGCCCGAATCCCCGATTCGCGCATTAAGTTCAATAAATCTTTGTTAGTTAATTTAATCTCATCCAATTCAAAATCAAGGATTTGTTCCCGAATTATCTCCCTCAATTCATGTTCTAAACTTGTTCTGCTTTGCGAAATCGCCTTTTCAAGTGCCTGTGTCCAGATTTGTTCGCGACTAAACCACATTCGCGAGCTTTGTTTTGTACTAAAATTTCTGGAGCTTAAAAAATGCAAAAAAGCAGGTATTTCATTAGTTAGCTCGTTCAACAAATTAAAATTTTCAGATTCAAAAGGCTCAATTTTCCGCACCCAAAACCTTATTTCGTCATTGTCAATCTTAATAAATCCAGTTTCGTCATTGCTGCACAAGATAAATTTTCCAAAGAAATCTGCCTCAAATTTATCTTTGCCTTTCGATTCTGTTTTATAAGTGTTTGTAGTGCTTAAAAATTTAATGCGTTCCATAATCGCCCGCTTTTCAATAAAGGTTTCATCCAAAGCAATGACCAACTTGCTTGTCCAGTCTGCATTAAAATTGCTTTTAAAATCTTCGTTCGTGTTTATTGTGAGATTTCCTCTGAAAATCGCCTGCAACCACTTTAAAAACGTGCTTTTTCCTGTTTTTCTTTCGGCACTCACGAGGCACAAAACAGGCAAAATTTGAGTTGGTTTTTCGTACAAAATTTTCAAGTAATCAAGTCCTAATTCAATATGTTCACCAAAAATGTGCCTTACAAATTCGTAAGATTTAGCATAATCACCAATTTTTGGTGTGTGTAGAATATCAGCATATTCATTATAATAATTATTAATAACTTGTTGATATTCAGTATGATTAGGCACATTGCAGAAACCATCGTATTTTGGAATTTCACGCAAAATATTTTTATTCTCAGCGTGGTCAATACGAATTTCGTCTTTTGACCACTTTACGAGCGTTTCATTTTCCAACGCATTTGCGTTCGGCTTTCTAACTTTTTTGTAGTACTGCGTCCCAATTCGGACGTATTTTTTGTTATCTTGCATTTGTTACGGAATCTATAAGTTTTGAAAAAAAATTTAA
>CAYLKB010000230.1:0-1702 GCA_964384165.1 uncultured Methanosarcinales archaeon | reverse complement strand
GGTTAAATACCTGGGAGTTATCTTGGATAGTGAACTCAGCTTCAGGCAGCATCTAACAGCAAGAATTCAGAAAGCAACATCAGTATTCTGGCAGTGCAGAAGGATTTTTGGAAGAAACTGGGGAATCAACCCGAAAATGATTCACTGGATGTACACTAGCATCATACGCCCCTTCCTTTCTTACGGAGTGGGTATATGGTGGCCTAGGCTGATTTATAAAGTGGCACAGACATCGCTTGAAAAGGTTCAGAGGCTTGCCCTCCTCGGAATCACAGGTGCCATGAGATCGACTCCAACTGCGGCATTAGAGGTACTTCTAGATATTCCCCCATTGTATTATTTTCTTAGGTCTGAAGCGCAACGATCCCTGAGTAAGATTCATCTAGTGTCCGATAGAAGACTTACTTTTGGCAGCGGGATCAGGAATAGAAAGACCGAGAATTTAATACAGCCTACACTTGACCTTGCTCCGAGACCTGAAAGTATTGACACTAAAGTACCTGAACTGAATTTTGAGAAACGGTTCAGTACTACAATACTTTCCAGGGATGAAGGGGTGGGCAGAGCGAGTGTTAGGGAAGGGGAGGACACTTCGATTTACACAGATGGTTCACGGATGGAGGGAAGAACTGCAGCGGCTTTCTATGTTCAGCAACCTCGTATTGAAGGAAGCTGCTACTTAGGCACGCAAGCTACAGTTTTTCAGGCAGAAGTTTTTGCAATTTTGATGGCTGCCCGGACCGCTTTACAGCGTGGATGGAGCGGCAGAACAATAAATATCTTTACGGATAGCCAAGCTGCCATCAAAGCTCTAAGTTCATGGAAGGTCTCCTCAAAACTGGTGGAGGATTGCCTCAGAGTGATTAATGAGCTAGGTTGCCTGAACAACATACATCTCTACTGGGTTCCTGGACACAGTGGAGTCCCTGGTAATGTAATCGCTGACCTCCTTGCGAGGGAAGCCACTAATCTTACCCAGGAGACACCGGATGACCAACAACCTGGCCTTGGATTTGATGTCATAAAGAACATGCTGAAGGAGAAGCTTAGCACATGGCATCAGAACTACTGGGATGGACTCGATACGTGTAGGCAAACAAAAATGTTTGCGCCTTGCCTAGGGAGGAAAAGATCTACCTACCTTTTATCGCTCCAAAGACGTGAGCTTCGGGCATTGGTTAATACCGTTACGGGACATGGCCCTTTTCAGACCCATTTGAAGCGGATGAAACTATCAACGACTTCAATTTGCCAGTATTGTGCAGAAGATGACGATACAGCATTTCATTTCATCGCAGAGTGTCCAGCTTTTTGCAGGAGCCGGATAACTGCATTTGGAGCCCCATTTCTAGACGAGGACGAGCTGCGCAATCTTCCGTGGAACCGACTCTTGAAGTTTCTGAGGAGGACGAACAGGATTGGGCTGCTCAACCGATAAAGGCAGCGATTGTCTGTCGGGTGGGAACATCAGTTCCGGGCCAAATGGGCCGACCCCAGGCGGTCAAGCCTACTGGCCTTTCTTTACTTTAGCGAAACTTGTTGCTTTTATGTAAAGACCCCTTTTTGAAAGGACACCCCCATACAGCTACACATATGTACGTGACTATGAGAAGATTGTGATTTTGTTCATAAACGTGCCCTATTTTCAACTGATATCACCAGTGTAGTACTGAACGAGGCTAGGACACCCCTATACAAGTAC
>CAYLKB010000229.1:0-1703 GCA_964384165.1 uncultured Methanosarcinales archaeon | reverse complement strand
AGTTTTGAAAGTTGAATCTTAAGGTTCATCTACTGTAATTCAAATTTGATTATTCTATATTTTATCTTTTTATATTTTCAATACTTGTTTCAAATGTGCATAAAATTCTCTTGTGCTCACAAAATCACACTCTTTATAAATATAAAGAACCTTTCTTTTTTAATAACTAAAAAATGATTGAAAAGTTTTTAAAAAAAATAGCTCATTTCCAAACCTCTCATCCATTCTATACTTTATTAATATTAATTGTATTAACAATATTAATCTGGGGAGGAATTTCTCAAGTAAAAACTGTTGCATCTCTTGAACTTATGATGCCTAAAGATATAGAAGAAATAAGAGCATTCAATACTTTAAGAGATAACGGCCTTGGCCAGGACTATGTAGCAATAGTGCTTCAAACAGGAAAACAAACATCTATTGAGAATCAAATTTATGATATAACTGATAAAAAACTCTACAATTATCTAGAATCATTAAAAACTGAACTTCAAAAAGAAACAGATGTATTAAACACCTACTCGATAGCTAATTTTGAATATGATGAAATAAACAACTCTGAAATGCAAAGCCAAATACAAGAATATGTAAATAATGACAAAACAGCTACTCTATTTTTAATAAGAACAGATATTGCAACAAATGATGAAAGAATGAGTCTTTTTGCAACTAAAATAAAAACTATTGCAAACGAGCTTAGTATCCCAGAAGGAGTTGAAGTATCATTTACAGGAACTCCTATAATTCAGCAAAGACTAGGAGAATTAATTAACCAAGACAGAAGTAATACGCAGTGGATATCAACTCTTTTAGTATTTACAATTACGGCAATAATTTTTAGGTCATTTCTTAGCGCCATTGTTCCAATAATTGTTGTATTTGGAAGTGTTAATTGGCTCTACGGTACAATGGGTTATACTAATCTTCCAATATCAACTCTGGCGGGAGGTGTTGCAGCAATGGTAATAGGAATAGGAATTGACTTTGCTATTCATATCATGAACAAATTCAAATACGAGAGAAAACAAAAAAAATCAATTGCAGAATCTATTGAGCTTGCTGTAAGTGAAACCGGTATGGCTCTTGCAGCAACTTCTCTTACAACTATGGCAGCTTTTTTAGCATTTTTAGTAGGAGTAATGCCAGAGATGGGCCGTTTTGGTATGCTTATGGCAATAGGTATATTCTATTCTTTACTATTCTCTCTTATAGGACTGCCAGCATTGCTAATAATTGAGGAGAAAATAATATACTATAGTAAAAAGCATTTAAAATTTGGAATTGACAAAGAATTCCATCTTGAAGGAGGTAAAGAATAAAATGTCACTAGAATCATTTGGAAGAACACTCTCAGTATTTATAACAAAATATCCAAAAAGAATTATTTGGTTATTTATCATTATAAATATCTTGTTTATTCCAGGTATTGTAAAATTAGTTGGAAATGTAGAACCATCACTTGAAAAAGTACTCCCATCTCAAATAGATGAAATAAAAACTATGAATTATGTTAGGAGTCAATTTGGAGCTGATATGCTCTATCTTGTAGTATATACAGAAGAACCAATTTTTGATGCAAGAGAACCTGAATATTTAAGATATTTGGAAATACTCTCCAAAAAAATAGAGACGAGAGAAAATGTTCTCTCTGTGACTTCTATGGCTACATTAGTAAAGCAATATGATAAGAATTCAAATTTACC
>CAYLKB010000228.1:0-1707 GCA_964384165.1 uncultured Methanosarcinales archaeon | reverse complement strand
GGCACAATCTTTTTTGGATTGGGAAAAAAGTTTAAGACTTTTGTCCCACAGCCTATATATTAATCGTCTACATAAGTTTTTCCTTGAGTCACTAATTTTTTTCGCATAGGTAGACTGATAATATAAACTTAAAGAGTCCTTTGTGCTCTCAACTCACTATCAATTTAGTTTTTTAATTTATGCTCATAAAAGTTAAGAACATTTAATCTACATAATATAATAAAAAAACATGAATCTATTTCACATAAAATTAGATTCTTGAGAAAACTTATTTATGCAAATATTTATTAAACATTATAATTAAATATATTATTATTAAAATATATAATTTAAATTAGAATGAAAAACAAACAAAAACTTTTATATATTGCAAACACGCATTTTCCATCTAATTCGGCACACACTATTCAAATTATTAATATGTGTGAGAGTTTTAATGAGTTTTCCGATGTTAGTTTGTTAAGTTTTTTTAAAGATTCATATGATGTATTAAAAGAAAAATACAATATTGTAAATGATTTTAATATTATAAATATTAATTCTAAAAAACATTTATCATATTACCTAAGAGAATTAATCTTGATAAAACAATATCTTAAATTAAAACAAAAATTTGAAATTATTTACACAAGAAGTCTATTTGTTTCATCATTTATTAAGTTTTTCACAAAGTCCAAGTTATATTATGAGATACATGACGATGATAATGATAACTTATTAAAAAGAATAATCAAATTTCCTTTTCAAATTCTAGCATACAATCTCTCTGACAAATTAATATTTACTAATCATAATTTGTATGATTTAGCTAAAAAATTTATTGTCAACAAAAAAAAAATTATTATAGCGCAAAATGGAGTATCAATAAATAAATTTAATAAATCAATGGATAAGAATATTATTAGCTCCAAATATAAACTTCCATCTAATAAAAAATTAATTGTATACATAGGTGGCATTCAAAAATGGAAAGGTTCAAATTTAATTGAGGAATCTGCCCAAAAAGATAAAAATAATATGAACTTTTATATTATAGTTGGCTCTGAAAAAAAAAATATCACTAGTAATTTAAAATATATAAATTACCTATCTCAAAAAGAAGTTCTTGAAATTTTAAATATAGCTGATATTTTAATTATACCCAATTCTGCAAAATATGACTGTTCAAGAAAATATACTTCACCCTTAAAATTGTTTGAGTATATGGCTTCAAAAACACCAATTATTGCATCAGATGTTGAATCAATAAAAAAAATTGCATCAGAAAATGAAGTACTATTTTTCAGGGCTGATGATTCAAATGATTTATTAGAAAAAATTGAGAAATTAAATTCTGATATTGAGCTAAGAAAAAAATTAATAAATAATTCTTATAATATTGCAAAAAAAAGTTCAAATTATCTTAGAGCAAAGAAAATTATTTTTCATACATAATTATTTATTGAGCTACTCAGTAATTCTTATACAGCAAAGAACATAATAAATTGAATTCCAATTATTGATAAGTTGATATTAACAGAAATAAAAATATTATTATGAAATTATATAGTTTTATTCTTTCTTTTTTATTATCAAACTAACTTCAGTATATAATGTGAAAAATGATATTATGGGATATAATTTTTTCCATCTTTTTTTATCATATTCTTTACTGTACAGACAGGTGACATATGTCCCCAGTCTCTAAAAAGTTTTACTTTTTAGTAA
>CAYLKB010000227.1:0-1708 GCA_964384165.1 uncultured Methanosarcinales archaeon | reverse complement strand
CGTGCGAGATGTGACCAACTCAAAATGAGCTGGTGTAACCCGATGAAGTAAATTAGAAGGTATCGACGCATTGTAAATTGATCGCGACTGTGAATCCGATTCCCAACGCCCGAGCAACCAACCGGTTTGACGAGGCTTTATGGGGTGAAACGCGTACTTCGTGTTGTAGTAGTAGTAGTCGTCGTCGAGAGAGAGAATGAACGATTATTTGAATAACTCGAAAACGATGCGAGATCGTTCCACCGTGACATTGTGCTTCTTGTTTAAATTTATGTTTCCTACGATTTTCAACTTGAATTTTATTTTATTGACCTGGTTCGCCTGATTATTTTGCGTTTAACTGAAAATCGTTTAAACGGGTTAAATGACATAAACTAAATCGCTTGCCGACTTGAAATGTGTTACAACGATTCCTCGATCAAATACAGTTACCCAAGGATGCAATAAATTATTGAAATTAAAGGACCTGTTTCGGATAGGGTGACGCCATTCATAACAGTGGCCAGCCACATGTCGGAGAAATTCTCTCGACGCGGGATACTTACGATACGACAGAGTGAAACTGTACGCAAGTTGCTGATGCTGCTGGTGCTGCTGGTGTACGGATGCTGAGAAGAAAAGTCGTTGCCCCGACATGCAATACAACACGATATGTAGTCGCAAACGTGGATTCGGAATTCCACGCCGAAAAATAACAGCGGGAATCCGCGTCGACGTAAACAAACGTCGCCGTGTATATGGGATGTGCCACGACAGTCTCTCTCTCGTATATTCGTACAGGATCTTAGATTATACAGTGAAGTGAACGGATCGTGTTTTACGAAGTCGACTGCGCGCATTGTTATCGAAACATCGCGGCCGTGCGTTCCGATGGAGTCGAATGACACTCGGTACGTTCATGTGTTGATGCGTGGCATGTGGTGCGATTAAGACGGATCAGTGATTGGATCGAATCCGTATACTGCAGTCCAGATTCGGACAGAGCGTAACGTAACGTTCATATCCAGCGTCAGCAGCCGACTGAAATAAGATCGCACAGTCAACGAGTTGTAACCCTATATATAGAATTGGGTAAAGTTTCTCACGCGGTAAAGAATGTCGTACCGTTGAACGCTATTGGATTGCAGTTTTACCACTCGTTAGATATTTAGATGGCTGTCGTGGGCATCGGAAGGTCCCAGAAACTGGTGAGGCACTGTTCCCTGGTTGCCCAATGCAGGGTGATGAACGGTGATAGGGGTGACAGTTGCAGGTCTGGGAAAGAGCGCTAAGACAGTTGTTGACTGTAGTTTTATACAGTTGCTTGCAAATAAATATTAATATCAAAATATAATAGATTTCGAACGTATCATATCTTGTAGTTCTGTTGGTTTATGTTGTATTCGATCAAGACTAAACATTCTAAAAAAGATAAAACAGCGTAAACCATCTGTTGAAACTTGAAAGTTAGTAAGTACTGGCAGTTGCTGTAACTATTACTTTGCATTTTTATTTTACTTTATGTTTTCTTTTCTAGTTTAACTTTCCACCATTACTTGGGTGTAAATGACTTCTAGTGGTAAATGAGGCAGCCTGTTTGTATGAGATTATAATGAGCAGACAATATTTCTGAGAACGGAAGTGAACGAACGAGCTAACATCTCAGGATGCTGTTTGCGAAAACACCAACTAAATATTGCTGTACCTAGGACAGTCTTGACATCCCCGG
>CAYLKB010000226.1:0-1742 GCA_964384165.1 uncultured Methanosarcinales archaeon | reverse complement strand
TTTAAATGTATCAAATTATCTGCTAAACGTACAGGCCCTCGTTATCCTGCAAATGTAAAGAAACTATTGAGTAGAAAGCGAGCTGCCTGGCGCGCCCACCGCAAGAAACCATCAGTGCAGTCTCATGTTTATTACAACCGTTTAGCTGCAGAGAGTCGTCGTGCTGTGCGATCTTTTTTTCGCGAAAGCGAAAACAACCTAGTTAGTAATGGCAACTTGAATATGTTTTACCGCTATGCAAACAAAAAATTCTCTTGTAAATCATCAATAAGTGTTATTAGAACTGCAAATGATGAACTGTCTGGCGATTCACAGATAATAGCTGAGACTCTCCAGAATACCTTTTCCTCTTTTTATGTTTTGGATAACTCGTTAATTCCGCCCATCACTAATACTATAAATACCGACTCCAGTCTAAGTTCAATAGTTTTCACAGCTAACACTGTGAATACCGCTATCAAGAAATTGAAAGCTCGCAGCTCGGGTGGCCCAGATGGAATTCCACCAATTTTCTTTAAGAAATTAGCTGATTTACTTTGTTACCCACTCGCCAAATTATTTAGTGCATGCCTTGAGCATGAATATTTACCACCTGTATGGAAGCACGCATACGTAACACCTATCTTCAAAAAAGGTTGCAGAACCGACCCAAGAAATTATAGGCCAATAGCCCTAACTTGCACTATGTGCAAACTTATGGAGTCGGTCATTAAAACCCAAATGACGGAGTTTCTCTGCCGTAATAACATAATTTCACAACATCAACATGCTTTCTTGTCAAATCATTCAACAACCACCAACCTCCTTGATTGCATTAATGATTGGGTTTTATCGCTTCAATCTCACCACTCTACAGACATAATTTACATTGACTTTTCCAGAGCATTTGATTCAATTGTGTTTTCCAAATTGATGTATAAATTAGAAAAATGCTTTATTATTGGTAAGTTGCATGGTTGGATCAAGAACTTTGTTTCAAATCGAACACAATGCGTAGTGGTGAATTATAATTATTCTTCCCATTGTAATGTACTAAGTGGGGTTCCCCAAGGTTCGGTTTTAGGGCCTATACTTTTCCTTCTTTACATTAATGACATTGATACCATCTGCTTTGAGGACGCCACTGTAAAGCTTTTTGCAGATGACTGTAAATTGTACTCCGAGATTACGGTTCAGCGCCCCTCTACTCGGTTACAAAATTGCGTTGATCGACTATTCTCGTACGCTACTGATTGGCAGCTTTTAATTAATGTGCTAAAATGTTATGTTTTATCAACTTGTCGCTCAAATTCCGACAGATCCAGCAGTGTCTATTTTATCAATGGCTGCCCAATTATTAATTCACCTAACGTTGTAGATCTAGGGGTCTGTATTAGTGATGATTTATCGCCAAAGTTGCATATTCAAAATATTGTGGCGAAAGCCGAACAGAGAGTGAGCGTATTTTTTAGAGGTTTTATTTCTCGTGATTTTAATATTGTTCGTAAAGTTTTTGTCACTTATATACGCCCTATATTAGAATATAATAGCGTTATCTGGAATACTACTGAAATATACTTAATAGATTTAATTGAACGAGTTCAAAGAAGCTTTACAAAAAGAATACAGCCTCTAGCCGAACATTCATATAAGGACAGACTGGCCAAGTTAAAATTAGACTCTCTTGAAATACGGCGCCTCAGATTTGATCTGATTTATTATTACAAAATTCTTAACCATATGACACCCTTAAATCCGAAAAA
>CAYLKB010000225.1:0-1744 GCA_964384165.1 uncultured Methanosarcinales archaeon | reverse complement strand
ACCTAGTATAGAAAATATGGAACAAGAAGTATCCTTTTGTACCTTTAACCACCAAACAAAACAAAAGGAGACTTCTTGTGAGCAGAACATTAACAAAGAAATTAGCCATTATCAAACCAGGGATGCTCTTAGTGGGCATTGACCTGGGCAAGCGAACAAATGTGGCCGTGGTCATTGACCAGCAAGCACGCCAGCTAGGGCGATTTAGCTTTGGCCATGACCAAGAAGGGTATGCCTACTTGATCCGACAACTGCAGCAGATTTGTAAGCAGGCCGATGCTGAGGAAATACTGGTGGGTATGGAACCAACCGGGTATTTCTGGAAGCTGATAGCGGCTGAGTTAGACAGACATGGCATCCAGTACCGACTGGTCAATGCCTACACAGTCAAAAAGCATCGAGAAGGTGATCAGCTCGACCGGTCCAAGGACGATAACCGCGACGCCTTTGCCATTGCCGACTTGTTGCGGACAGGTAAGTTCACGGAAACACAACGATTGACTGGGGTCTATGCCGACCTGAGAGAATACCATGTCACCTACTATCGCCTTACTCAGGAAATAGGGCGACTCAAGGGGCTGCTGGATACGGCCGTTGGTCAATGTTTTCCTGAACTAAGGCAGCTATTCAAGTCGCTGACGGGCAAGACAGTGCAGGCCATGCTGCGCCGGCACGCTGCTGCTCAAGTCATCAGCCGATTGACTTTAACCGAGTTCCTGGCCGGGGTCGAAGCTGATTTCACGGGGAAGCGCCTACAACGGAAGAAGCTACATCAAGCTTATCAGCTAGCGCAAGTATCCGTGGGTTTGGCCGATAGGGGTGCCCATCAGTTAACCATTCGTTGTTTACTGGACGAGCTTGCCTGGAAAGAGGCGCAATTAGCCGAAGTGAAGGAGCAGCTGATGAGTTGCTTTCTCTCCTGTCCAGAAGCTGATTACATGCTATCGTTGCCGCTGGGTGATGTTACTACCGCCCGTATTCTAGCCGAAATAGGTGACCCCAGACGGTACAGCAGCGCTAAACAACTGGTTAAACTGGCTGGCATCCAACCAACGCCTAATCGCTCTGGTCAGAAAACACGCAGTCCCACACCGATGTCGGGCAAAGGGCGGGCCGCCTTACGCACTATGCTTTTCTTTGGTTGTTTACATCTGATTCGTACTGACCCCGCCTTCATTGCCTATTACCAACATTTGAAGTCACGGTCCAAGAACCCGCTCTCTGGTTTACAGGCCATTGGGGTCTTGATGGGAAAGGTTTTACACATCCTGTGGGCACTGATTCGCCAACAAACTTACTATGACCCTGCCCGATGGCAACTCAATTATCAGTAGACCTGACTGACTGTCATTTCTGAGCAAGGGTTTCTGGTTCGGGCAGTATCATCTTGGGGACAACGGATTACCGTACCTTGGGGCGCTCAGCGACCCCGTTGTTAAGCTTGTTGCCCCGGCCTGCCTGTTCATCTCGAATGAAGTTTGTTGAGGCACCAGGTGACCTCGGATGCACTAGGTTGAGACCAGGCGTATTTCCGGCCGGTTTTGCCCCTATGATTGCGACTTGACCGATACTGGCTAACCCGCTTTCTTATATTGGAACTAACCCCACTCAATCTGCTTTTCACCTGTCCGCCGGGGGTAGGTTCACGCGCTTTATTTAGGTGCAATTTGATCCTTGACCTATTTTCTATAGTATGCTTAACAGTTGGATTTACCGTGTGATCAGTAAGCCAACCAAAAGAAGC
>CAYLKB010000224.1:0-1750 GCA_964384165.1 uncultured Methanosarcinales archaeon | reverse complement strand
TAGGGACATATGTCACCTGTCTACACACTCAGCTCCATAACGATAATTTTATAAATAATCAAGAACAAACATAATTTATGAAAGATTTAAAAGAGACAAAAAAGGATAAGGGTGATTGTTTTCCTTGAGAACATTCTATATTTCTACTCTCTAAAATCAATAAAAGGCCACCCCCAATTATAATTTCTAAAAAAACATTTAACAACGTAAATAAAGACTAATTTTTATTAGAAAAAACAAAAAAAACTAAAGAAAAAAATGAAACAAAAAATAAGCTTAATCGAAAAAATAATAGCGGAAAATGGCGGTTGCCTTCCTTGATAATTGGGAAGTATTAGAACTAATAGAACAGCAAAAAGGAAGCATAAAATTTGAAGAATATTCATCCTATGGATTAGAAATTGCACTTGAAAATTATGCAAATGGAAAATTTGACACTACCATTCACAATTTAATTAGAAAAAATCCATTATATTTACAATTATCAAAAAATTATGATAAAATAAAACAAAACTATGAAAAATTTAATAAACAATTCAAAAGAATATAAATTAAGATAAAAAAATGGCAAAGGAGAAAACACAAGAACTATCAATTACTATAGAAAAAGAAAAAGACCTATCAGAATGGTACACTCAAGTTATAACAAAAGCTGACCTTATAGACTATACAAAAGTCTCAGGTTGCATTGTATACAAACCTTCATCATATCAAATATGGGAAAGAATAAAAGAATTCGTTGATAAAAGATTCAAAGAAATTGGAATAAAAAATGCATACTTTCCACTATTCATCCCTTACTCCTTACTTGCAAAAGAACAAGAACATGTTGAAGGTTTCACGCCAGAAGTTGCCTGGGTAACTCACACAGGAGATAGTGAACTAGCAGAAAAACTAGCAGTAAGACCAACATCAGAGACAATAATGTACGACTCATATTCTAAATGGATCAAAAGCTACAGAGACCTACCCCTAAGATTAAACCAATGGAACAATGTTGTAAGATGGGAATTCAAACATTCAACACCATTTTTAAGGTCAAGAGAATTTCTATGGAATGAAGGCCATACAGTATTTGCTACAAAAGAAGAAGCAGAAAATGAAAGAGACATCATACTTGACATATATCAAACAACTCTAAAAGAACTAATGGCACTTCATAGCATAAGAGGCCAAAAATCAGAAAAAGAAAAATTTGCAGGTGCTGTTGGAACATTCTCACTTGAATGTTTTCTTCCAACAGGAAAAGCAATCCAAGGCCCAGACTTTCACCTTGATGGCCAGAACTTTGCAAAAGCATTCGACATAAAATTTACTGACGAAAAAGGAAATATACAATATGCATATCAAAATACTTTTGCAATTACAACAAGAATGCTTGGCGTTATGATTATGGCACACTCAGACAACAAAGGCCTTGTCCTACCACCAAATCTTGCAGAAAACAAAGCAGTTATAGTCCCTCTACTCTTTAAAGGAAAAGAACAACCAGTATTAGAAAAAGCAAATGAAATAAAAAATATTTTAGGAACAAACATTAACGCTTTTATAGATGAAAGAGATAATGTATCAGCTGGTTTTAAATTTAATGAATGGGAAATAAAAGGAATTCCAATTAGAATAGAAATAGGCCCAAGAGACATAGAAAACAATCAAGTAATTGTAGTAAAAAGAAACACTGGTGAAAAACTAACAATAAAAATCGAAAAACTAAAAGAAGAAATTCCAAAACTATTAGAACAAATACAAA
>CAYLKB010000223.1:0-1764 GCA_964384165.1 uncultured Methanosarcinales archaeon | reverse complement strand
AATTTATTAAGAAGACGGTTAGTATTGGTCAGAAGTAGACTTGGCATGGAGACATTATTAGTACTAAAACTATCACTGGGTGAGGCGATAAGCTGGCCTGATGGCTTGAAACTATTACTATCTTGCTTTGCGGCAGATAATAGTCATTGCGGAGGCGAACTACTATTTATTGTATGGCCTACAACTACAGCGGATTCGGAGGTCGGGGCTGTGTTATTATTAACAGCCAGCGATGCAGTGGTGGGATCAGATACAGCAGCTGCAGTCGACGCATAGTTCGGCGAGTTCGCAACAGATGCGGACGGTCCGAGCTGCTGCAGTCCTGTGGGTACAGCAGCAGGCGACGATGACGGAGGGGCCACGTCAGCGGCCTGCCCCTGCGACTGTAGGGCCGTGTTCATCTGTGTTGGTGGCGGCGGCATCGACGACGACGACGACGACCGTGGCGGCGCGAGTGGTCCCTTCGCCGGCTGTCCAATGGCCTTCCGACGGCGACGCTCGCACCTGCTCTGATAGGCTGAGAAGGCCTCGGCACGCGTCAGATCCGGGTTGATGAAGACGGATTGTCTGATCGTCTCGTTGGCAGACTGGCGCAGTCGTCGAGCGTTGTCGGTGATGTACGTCACATGGCTGTCATACTCCATCGTCACCAGCAGCGGCTGGATCTTGTCGTTCTGGGGACGGCCGAGGCGCCTGCATTTCAATACGACGTAATTCTGACCGAAATCGTCGGCCAGAATTTTCTCGACGGCCGCCTTATCGTCCCCTGTGACCGGGAGGCCGCTGACGACGAAGTTCTTACCGCGCCGGTTCTTCTCGTGGATGTCCGTGTAGACGGCAGAAACGACGGCTTGTTTCAACGCCGAGGACAAAGGGACAGGGCGACTGGCGGACACGCTGGCGTACGTCTTAATCATCCGCTGCTGAGCATCGCCAGACGTCGATGGCGGCGAGACAGACGATGGCTTGCCCGCTGCTTTCATTGACAGTGTCCCGTCAGGAGGAGATGTAGCGATAGAAGTCACACCGAGGTATGACAACAGGAAGTTGACTTGTTGTCGAAGCTCAGCTATAATCTCCTGTTGGTCCTGGACCTTCTGGACCAACTGAGTAACAGTGCTGGTTAGAGTGTGCACGTCATCATCGCACGTATCCATTGAGTCGTTGGCGCCTTGCGACAGGACAGCGTTGATGGCGTCATCGAAGAGTCTAGATGATTCGGTAGACGGTGCCATGGTCCTGTGCTTTTTCGATGGCTGTAATTTGGTACGATCAGCGGCCTGGTCACTCGCACTCGGGCCACTATCATCGGCGCCCGCACTCGACTGGTCATCTGCCGGCCGTTTATTTTTAGATTTACGGCCCATTACGTCGTAGTTACAATACGCAGATCCGCAGTAGTAGAACGAAGGTTCAAAGTCCAACACGTAAACTGATGACGTGTGTCGATTTGCTGGTCACGTAATTTCGCGAGAAGGGAGCAAACAAACCTCCCTGGACTTGTCGATCAGACGTAAGAATGTCCTCGTAAACTCCAGTCGATGCGCAATCTCACGGTACAACTTTGGTGATTATCTCTGCGCTAATAACTTTGTAATGAGTTATTTAAAATCTCAATTCAAATGTAAACAAAATACACAGTAAGTAACGGCTTCGTCGTTAACGGTCGTCGTCGTCTTCTTCTTCGTTTTCATATTCGTCGTCGTCATCGTCGTGTTCGTTTTCATCGATTTCATCGCAATCGTGTCCTTGTCATCTTCATCT
>CAYLKB010000222.1:0-1768 GCA_964384165.1 uncultured Methanosarcinales archaeon | reverse complement strand
TTTACCTTTTTAGTTCGTTTTTTGTTATTATTACAAATTTTACTTTTTATTACCTCTTTACCTCTTTTTCTACATTTCTACCAAAAATCGTCTTTTGGAGTTTAAAACTCTTATAGATACCTCTCCTTTTTCTTGAATTTTTACTACTATTAGTAGTCTACTAATTGTCTTATTTGCTCTAACTTTTTCCGACCGATACATTTAGACTATTTTTATTTATTTTTTTTTAATTTTTACCTTTTTAGTTTGTTTCTAGTATATTTTTTAATCTTTTTTCTTTAAGATTGACAAAAATCGTCTTTTGGAGTTTTATAACTCCCAATACTTAATGCCTTATTTTTAATTATTTTTTCATTTTAATTTTACTTTCACTTTACTTTTACTAAATTTATTTTCCAATTTTTAAATTATTTTTACCTTTTAAGTTCATTTATTGTAAATTTTATTTTTTCCTTTTTTGTCTAATTTTCTACCAAAAATCGTCTTTTGGAGTTTTACAACTCCTACAATACCTCTCCTTTTTTATTTTTTACTAATAGTTGTTTTTTCTGCTTTATATTTATCTTTTTAGTTTGTTTCTGGTGTATTTTTAATTTTTTTTATACTTTAAGATCAACAAAAAATCGTCTTTTGGAGTTTTATAACTCCCAAGAAATAATTCTTAATTATTATTTTTAATTTTAATACAATCTCTTTTTAAAATTAATTTATACCTATATTTCCTTCATTTTTGTCTTTTTTACTTTTCATTTTCTTTATGGTTTTTGTTATTTATTTATTTTTTTGATTTTTTATTACGTTTCGGACATTCAATGTTTTATTTTATATAATTTTTTTTTTGATTTTTTATTTTATAATTTTTAGTTTTAATACTTAAAATGTTTAATGCCCTCTTCAAGCTGAATAAATTTCGTTATAAATGTCATGATAAATGCTAAATGTTGTACAGTCAACTGGGGATATTCGACGAACTTTTAAATTTCAAAGCATTTGTTCTCACAGAATTTTCACCAAAACTAATGAACTCAAGCTTGGAATCTTCTTATGGCACGGCTTCGGCGTCTAGCACTCGGTTTTTGCTAGTTTTTGGGCAATCGGGAGCAACTGGGCTACGTGGTTCTTGTAGCCATTGCCACTATTCAGACGTTTTTTGCCATAGAAAGCATAGAAAGAGGTGATCCTTGATGTCAGCCAGATACTGTTTTTCATTATAAGACATGCAGCACCCGTAAAATTGGTGTTCCGGCAAATTTTAATACTTTGAGAGTGACACCATTGTCCGTGATAACAGACCTTCTCCGGGACAGTAGCGATCAGGCATATCACCAATCGCATATGTTTGACTTGACCAATACGATCAATTCGGTAAATGTAGTTAGATACATGGTGGTGATATCCTCGGGCTGCAACGTCGGTGTAACGTTCCCTTCTACTGCTTGAATTTATCAAAGTTTTCCTCTCCTTGGAATGCCGATCGACACGGAGACAAAATGCTCGTAATAGCTTACACAAGCCTAAAGTCGCATTTGCGGCTCTGACCTTCAAATTTAATTTAATCTACGCAGGAATACTTGACTCCTCCGACCTGCTTAAGATAGCGCTTGAGTTGTCGCAGTCGAGTTTTGTGAGGCAAAAGATGATTGCTCGATCCATTTTGTGCTGAGACAGAGGCTGAACTGGGAGAGCAGCAAGATTGTCACGGCCCCGCTGTGCCCTCAGAGCACCAGCTTGCCGTTGTCCCCAACCGTGTGCTGTTGGCACTTCTTTC
>CAYLKB010000221.1:0-1769 GCA_964384165.1 uncultured Methanosarcinales archaeon | reverse complement strand
AACGTAAGAGCATGCCTCCATAGCACTACTTAGAACGACAAGCAGTGGCTGCGCCTTGCCGGATGTTGGTCTGCCGAGGCGTCGACATCTGACAACGCTCGACGACGTGTTGAACTCGACGTTCAACAGTTGACTGACTGCCGCTTTGTCGTCGCTAGAGGGCGGCAGACCGTTGATGACGATGTTTGACGAGCGTCGTTCCTTGTCGCCAAGATCGCGATAGACGGCTGACACGACCGCATTAGTGACTTGTTTCACTAATGCCGCTGGTTTCTTGATAACAGTAACAAATGACATCTTACTTGTTACCGACGACTGTGATGATTGTGGCAGAGGATGATCGACCTCGGCTGCAGCAGGATCGGCAGCGTCCAATGAAGCCAATGACGGCGG
This sequence comes from uncultured Methanosarcinales archaeon, assembly GCA_964384165.1. Lineage (GTDB taxonomy): Archaea > Nanobdellota > Nanobdellia > Woesearchaeales > UBA583 > UBA583. Next base: position 1,376 of record CAYLKB010000221.1, on the reverse strand, counting down.
AACAGTACCGACCGAATTCACGTCCTGTAATCCGAACGCCGCCAGCAACATGTCAATGTATTTCTGTTGACGGCTCACTGTTGAACGGAGATCGTCAGTTTGTATCTGCTGGTTGTTGACGATTGTGTGCAGCTCAGCGATGGCATCGATTGTCCCATCGTCTCCACTGCTGCTCATCGAGTGCCGTTGGATCGCCCTACGTCGTTTGACAGACTGCTCGGCCGGAAAAGCACCACCACTACCGTCTGTTCTGGTTTCCCTGATGGTCTGGGTAGGAGGCGGCTGAGACGCAAACGTAGTGGAACCGCTAGTTTGTTCGGAAACCCCGGAATTTCCTGCGACGTCACTTGTGGAACTCGCCCTTTTACGTCTACCCATTACTGCAGATGAATGATACAACGTTATGTTTACTAACAGTCAGTAACAGGTGTATCGTATTGTTAACGTCTGAAATGTGTTGTAAACAATGAGTTAGCCCGAGCTGACCAATGCACCAACAGCCGCCGTGCCGGCGGGAAAATCGTGAGGATCCGTAGAACGTCTCTGGACGATCCGGAAATGTCGACGCACGAACACCTTCGTATTCCTGACGTAACAAGCTTTTCATTTTTAGAGTAATCAAAATATATCAACTTTTTATTTACTCCGGAAATAGAAATCCAGTTCTAACTTCTAACCTAGTTTGAACTCTACTATGGCACTATAAATATGGAGGAAATTAAGTGGTATGGGTAGGTCACAGTCCAAGACGAAATTGACTTTTAAAAACTTGCTCTTCTTTGTTAAGTTAATAAACGCCCCTCAAAAATATTGGCTTCAAGATTCTACATTCAATGGCCGTTCAATTTATTGCTCAAATTATTTTCGCTTCATTAAAATCTACAGTTTAAAGGATTCAGAAATACAAAACATGGCACGTGGTTATCACGTATTCACTTTCGTTCAGACTCTGCCCTAACCGTAAATATTATGAATGATTTGAATTCTCTTGAATTTAGAACAATGAATGCTGTTATGTTGTGAAAAAGAACCGAGCAATATGAAAAACAAACAGAATGTACGAATGAACGAAGGGAACGAATTAAAATCATAGGAATAAAAAATAATAAATCGAAAGACAGCAAACATTAGGAATTAAAATGGATGATAAATTATGAAATCTCGTACATTACAATAACACTTGCCGTATAAGAAGGATGTGAGATCTTGGTTAAAAAGCAGACGTTTAAAAGATAAAAGGGATGCTTGGTTTTTAACGCTTTCTGGTAAAAAGTTATAACAGTCAACTGCTCTATATGAGAATGAGGATAAAAATTTGTTAGTACCCTTTGTGGGTTTAGTGAGAGTAGGTTGATTGTTGCGCAAGTTTGAAGATG
>CAYLKB010000220.1:249-1770 GCA_964384165.1 uncultured Methanosarcinales archaeon | reverse complement strand
CATCGACATCCTCGAGGGGATCCCGCAGGGAAAGGGCCTCGACATGCTCGAAGCGGGGCCCATCGTCGGCTTCGATACACGCATCGTCGGGACGAACGACTACGGCGACACGAAGGGCAGCGACCTCGTCATCATTACTGCGGGCCTGGCGCGCAAGCCGGGTATGAGCAGGGACGACTTGCTCGCCAAGAACGCGGATATCGTGCGCGACGTGTCGGAGAACGTCCGCAAGACGAGCCCGGATGCGATCGTCATCGTCGTCTCGAATCCGCTGGATGTGATGTGCTACGTGGCGAAGCGGACCCTGGAGTTCCCCGCCAATCGCGTCTTCGGCATGGCCGGGGTGCTGGACACGGCTCGCTACCGCACGTTCATCGCCGAGAAGCTGAGTGTCAGCGTGGAGGACATTCAGGCGCTGGTCCTGGGCGGACACGGCGACACGATGGTCCCACTGGTCAGCTATACGACGGTCAGCGGCATCCCGCTGACGCAGTTCCTCGGGGACGAGGAGATCACAGCGCTGATCGAGCGTACGCGCAAGGGTGGCGCCGAGATCGTCGGGTACCTGAAGGAGGGGAGCGCGTACTACGCGCCGTCGGCGGCCGTGACGCAGATGGTCGAGGCGGTGGGGCTGGATAAGAAGCGAATCCTGCCGTGCGCCGCGTGGATGGAGGGCCAGTACGGGATCTCCGACACCTACCTGGGGGTGCCTTGTAAGCTGGGGCGCGGCGGCGTGGAGGAGATCATCGAGGTCGAGCTCACCGATCAGGAGCGCAAGGCGCTGGAGAGTTCGGCGGCGCACGTGCGCGATGTGATCGAGAAGCTCGGTTGAAGCGCAGCAGTCGCACATCGCCTGCGATCTTGAAACCCTGGAGTCCCGATGACGTCATACAGCATGAGCTTTCGGGAGGCGGTGAGGTACAAGGGCGGCCTGAACATGCTGGCCTGGGCGCTTCATCGCCTGACCGGTTTGGGGGTCGTCCTTTTTTTGGCGGTCCACATCGTGGAGACCTTTATCATCGTGCTGGGCCCGGAGGCGTACAACAAGGCACTGGCCACCTACAACACACCCTTCTTCCGAGTGGCGGAGGTCGGGCTTCTGTTCGCCGTCCTCTACCACGCGGTCAACGGAATTCGCATCACGGTGCAGGATCTGTGGCCGACCCTCTGGCGCTATGAGCGGCCGCTTATCTGGACGAGCATGGCCATCATCGTCGCCGCCTTCGTGCCGCTGGCGATCTGGGGTTTGCTGCCGGTCCTGCGAGGGGAGTTGTAGCTATGGCCACCTATCCTGGCGCTCAGCCCGTCGGCCGCTTCGAGACGATGTCATGGCTGTTCATGCGCGTGTCGGGCGTCGTGCTGCTGGTCATGGCGGTCTTCCACCTTCTCCTGATGCACTACGGCATCGGCGTCGAGAACCTGAGCTTCGACGTCGTGGCGGAGCGGTGGTCGGGCCCGTGGTGGCGGCTGTACGATTTCTTCCTGTTGGCCCTGGCCTGGACGCATGGTGTGAACGGCGCA
>CAYLKB010000220.1:0-239 GCA_964384165.1 uncultured Methanosarcinales archaeon | reverse complement strand
CGCACGAATAGTCATCAGCGACTATGTGCGACCGCGGGGCTGGCGGCTGACGGCTAACACCTTGCTGGCGTCCATCTACGCCGTGCTGCTGGTCATGGGCGCTTACGTGATCTTGACCTTCAACATCACTGCATAAATGGCTACGTCCAGGAGCGTTGAGTACCATCAGTTCGATGCGGTCGTGGTGGGTGGAGGTGGCGCCGGCCTGGCCGCGGCTACGTACCTGGCGCAGCGGAAGC
>CAYLKB010000219.1:1550-1773 GCA_964384165.1 uncultured Methanosarcinales archaeon | reverse complement strand
ATACCGAACACTTTCTCAAAATTCTTTTTCACGATGAGCTTTGCTCTTTCGAAATCCTGCTCTTCACCAAGTTCCTTTGCCAGAGAAGTAACACCCTTGTCTGTATAACCGCATGGATTAATATAATTGAAATAATCCAGGTCAGTATTAATATTAAAAGCGAAGCCATGCATCGTTATGAACCTGCTTGCCCTGACACCTATGGCACATATCTTCCTGACCT
>CAYLKB010000219.1:0-1540 GCA_964384165.1 uncultured Methanosarcinales archaeon | reverse complement strand
ACTCCGGTAGATCCTTCCATGCGTCCTGCTTCTATGCCGTACTCCAGCAATGAAAGTATTATTATCTCCTCAATCCCGTGAATATAAGACTTGAGTGTAAGCCCGAATTCTTCAAGGTCAAGCAGGGGATAGCCCACTATCTGTCCCGGGCCGTGATAGGTGATATCACCCCCCCTGTTTATCCGGTAAAAGCTAGCTTTCCTGGCCTGGAGCTGCAGGTGGTTTAACAGCAGATTATTATCCGATCCGCTCTTGCCAAGGGTATATACATGAGGGTGTTCAACAAAGAGCAGCCTGTTATTCTGTTTTACCCTTTCGCCAGTACTGAGTGAGCGGTTCTCCATTTTAACATCCAGCATCTCCCTGAACAAAGCTTCCTGGTAATCCCATGTCTCCTTGTAATCACGTAAAGCCAGATCCTCAAAAATTACTACCCTGTCCACAATCAATACTTAAATTAATTTCTTCTCTTTAACGTGTTTCTCTGCATGATATGACGATCGTACAAGCGGGCTGCTTTCAACAAAAAGGAAACCCCTTCTCAATCCCTCCTGCCTGTATTCATCAAATCTGGCAGGGTCGATGTATTCAACTACGTCCATATGTTCACCTGAAGGCTTAAGATACTGACCAAGGGTGAAAACAGAACAAGCGGCCTCCAGCAGGTCATCCATGGTCCTGTATACCTCAGCTTCTTCCTCTCCAAGACCAAGCATAATGCCTGACTTGGTCCTTATCCCCTGTTTACTTATATACCTTAGCACATCGAGGCTTCGGCGGTATTTTGAAGCTGAACGTATCATGGGTGTAAGCCTTTCAACCGTTTCCAGATTGTGGCTGATAACTTCAGGGCTTGCATCAATAACTTTCTGTATATCTTTTTCAATACCCCTGAAATCAGGTATCAGCACCTCTATTGTCGTTCCGGGGTTTAATTCTTTAACCTTTCCTATTACTTCTGCCCAGAATGATGCCCCGCTGTCGGGAAGGTCATCCCTGTCAACAGAAGTGATAACACAGTGCTTCAGTCCCATCAGTCGAACCGTTTCTGCCAGATTGAACGGCTCATCAGGATCAGGAGCCATTGGTTTGCCCGTGGCCGTGCCGCAGAACCTGCATGACCTGGTGCATATATCACCGAGTATCATGAAAGTGGCCGTGCCGGCATTCCAGCACTCACCTATATTAGGGCAATTACCACTCTTGCATATGGTGTGCAGGTGCTTGCTGTCTACCAAATTCTTGACCCTGGTATAGTTCTCCCCACTGGCCCTTTGCATCTTGAACCACTTTGGCAACCTATTGACTATCAACCCATTGCTTTTTACACCCATTATTTCCATTTCAATCTACAAAGCTAATGAAAATAGAGATATTTACCTATTGTGCGGATATGTCTGATTAGTAATATATTGACTGAAAACAGTGAATTCTGCCTGTGAATTTATCCTTAATATTTATGAATTTTAACAGAAACAAGCGGGAAGCTAATTATCAAAATAAAACCAATATTATGCCATTTAACATGTGGCATAATTAA
>CAYLKB010000218.1:0-1773 GCA_964384165.1 uncultured Methanosarcinales archaeon | reverse complement strand
AGCTAGCCAAACTTCTGAAGACTACACCAGCGTATATTTACATTATAGCCTAGCATCCCTCGATAATGAAATTGAAAAACAAACTCAACTCCCAGCTTCATGGCTTCTGGGAGACAGTTGCTCAACCGTTGACATTATCTCACACGCAACCCTACTACATGGTATCTTTACCGCCAAAAAGCCTCTCATGGTGCATTGTGCTGCAGGATCGGTCAAATTGACCCAACATGGATATTTTGGCGAATACCCATATCCTGTATGGTATCGTCCCAATGGAGTTGCTAACATTCTCTCGCTGTACAACCTCAGCCTCAACTATTGTGTCACGTGGGACACTTCCATCGACAACGTCATACGCCTCCATAAAAATGACGGATCAACGATCAATTTCTCCCCCTCGTGTAAGGGTCTATACCACCATGTGATAGCGTTGGACTCCGATGTCCACGGCATGTGGAACATGGTACAGACAGTATCCGGACGGGCAGATAAATATAGCAAGCGCGAAGTTCAACGGGCAGTCGACGCACGACGTTTTCAAAATATAATCATGCGCCCAAGCGATCGAGATCTCAGCGACATATGCATTACACATCTCCGCAGTCCTGTCCACAAAGACGACATTCGTATTGCGGATGATATTTTTGGACCTAATACAGGATCTCTTGCAGGCAAAACAGTCTACCGACCTGAAACACATGTTGACACTCGTATTTCTGCTGTACCCCCGGAGATTATGGCATCACACTCAACCTTAACCATCTGTGTTGATATCATGTTCGTCAACAAAATTCCTTTCCTTCTGACCATCACCCGGGCGATCAAATTCGGCACTATTGAAGCCCTCCCAGATCGAAAAATTCCAACCATTCGAGCCGCTTTAAAATCCGTCTGCAAAATTTATCGCCATCGCGGTTTCTCCATTGGTACCATACTTGCGGATAATGAATTTGAATCACTACGGGCCCACTTCCCAATGATCAACTGCTGCGCTGCCAATGAACATGTGCCCGAAATTGAGCGATATGTGCGAACGGTCAAAGATCGCAGTCGCAGCACCTATTGTATGCTCCCTTTCCAGCGAATACCACGCCTCATGCTCATTCATCTCTTAAAAAACGCTGTTCTCTGGCTGAATGCCTTCCCTGCATCCGACGGTGTGTCATCCGTCCATTCACCGCGCTACATCATGACTGGCCGTGAACTCTCTCACGACAAACATGTGCGTTTGGAGTTCGGCAGCTATGTCCAGACACATGAAGAACACACAAATAGCATGTCCCATCGGACACTTGGTGCCATTTGTCTCGGACCCAACGGTAACTCCCAAGGGGGACATTGGTTTATGAGCCTCAATTCGGGCTCCCGTATTACGCGTCACAAATGGACGCATCTTCCTATGCCCCCTGCAGTAATTGACCGCGTCACCAACATCGGTCGGCGCCAAAGCATGCCTAGCACTATTACATATGCCGATCGTTATGGCCATGAAGTACCTGACCGCCTTGATGATTTTGCTGCCCCTTTTGATCTCTACGACGACGAGGATTATGTGGATGATTCTCCCTCTGACGACGAATCATTCCAGGCTGACTCTGACTCGTCCGACAATGACAGCGATGATGACGACGATGATTTTCTCTTTGATGGGACAGCTCCTGGCCAATTCTGCCCCACAGGAGTGAATTTGGAAAACGACGTCGAAAATATCGAAAATGTCGCAGCAGATAATCAACACACAGGAGTGGAAGACGACGTTGAAAATATCGAAAA
>CAYLKB010000217.1:0-1777 GCA_964384165.1 uncultured Methanosarcinales archaeon | reverse complement strand
CGTATCTTTCATTCAGTCTCTTCAGGTAATCTATCCTGATGGAATTTTCATATTCCCTTCCTCTTTTTTGTATCTGGTTAACCAGTGTAGGCACTGAAGCCCTCAGGTAGAGCAGGAGATCGGGAGGTTCAATAAGTGAACTCATCAGGTTAAAGAGGGAGAAATAATTTTCGAAGTCGCGTGTTGACATAAGCCCCATGGCATGTAGGTTAGGAGCAAAGATATATGCATCTTCATATATTGTCCTGTCCTGGATAACTGTTTTATCCATCTTCTTTATCTCGATAATCTGGCTGAAACGCGAGTTAAGGAAAAAGACCTGGAGGTTGAATGACCATCGTTGCATATCATCGTAGAAGTCATTGAGATAGGGGTTATCATCAACGTCCTCATAATGTGCTTCCCATCCGTAATGTTTTGATAATAAGCCGGCAAGGGTTGTTTTTCCCGAGCCAATATTTCCAGCTATAGCGATATGCATGTTAAATCTTTAAAAAATGAACAGATAAAATTAATAAAATAAATAAGTTCCTGCCTACATAAAATCAAGTAATTCATCCAGGTATTGCCTGTCATTTGACAGCCTGGGCACTTTGTTCTGTCCGCCCAGCTTATTTTTCTTTTCCAGCCACCTGTAGAATGTACCTTTTGGAGCCAGTATTACAGAAGGTTTGCTCAATGTAAGGTCTTTGAATCGTTTAGCCTCGTAATCAGAGTTCAGGGCTTTCAGGCTGTTGTCAAGCGTGTCCACAAACAGTTCCAGGTCCTTCGGTTCTTTTTCAAATTCGATAATCCATTCATGGTGTCCTTTTGTTGTTGTGCTCATGAAATAGGGGCCGGCGGTATAGTCCGTTATCAGGGCACCGGTCCTGTCGGAAGCTGTCTCCAGCGCTTTTTCGGCATTTTCTATTATCACTTCTTCACCAAAGGCATTGATAAAATGTTTCGTGCGCCCGGTAATCCTGAACTTATGGGGGAAGAGGCTGGTGAACATAATTGTATCCCCTATCATATAACGCCATAGTCCCCCGTTGGTGGATATAAGCATTGCATAATTAACACCTTTCTCTACATCAGCCACGGTACAGGCTTTTGGGAAAGCGGATTTTGTATCTTCCTGTTTAATAAATTCATAAAAAACACCATAATCGAGCATCAGCAGCATGTCATCTGAATCCAGGTCGTCCTGTATGCCGAAATAGCCTTCAGAGGCATTGTATGATTCCAGGTAGTTCATCTGATCAGAAGGGATGATCTTCCTGTACTGTTCACGGTATGGCTTGAAGCTCACTCCACCGTGACAGAAAAGTTCCAGGTCGGGCCATATCTCAAGCAGGTTCTTCGCCCCGCTATATTCAAGGATATATTTGATAAGCACCAGGAACCATGAAGGAACACCTGCCAGGTACCTGATATTCTGGTTCACCGTCCTGCGTGCAATTTTTTCCATTTTCTCCTCGAAGTCTTCAATAAGGGCAATTTTTGCCCTTGGTGATTTCATCAATTCGGCCCACAGGGGGAGATTTTCGATGAGGATGGCCGACAGGTCGCCGTACAGGGAATCATTGCTGAAATTATTTATCCTGTGGCTGCCACCCAGGGTCAGCCCCCTGCCTGCAAAAACCCTGGTATCGGGTTTCATCCTGGAATAAATGGCCAGCACATCCTTGCCGCCCCTGAAGTGGCATTCTTCAAGGGCTTCACGTGTTACAGGGATGAACTTGCTTTTTGAACTGGTGGTACCTGATGACTTGGCAAACCATTTTATCTCACCGGG
>CAYLKB010000216.1:1192-1782 GCA_964384165.1 uncultured Methanosarcinales archaeon | reverse complement strand
GAGGCTCTGCACATATAGGCCTTTCCTTGTGGAGGCCAGGATATCTTCAGGTTCCGAATCACCCTTATCAATAAATGTATTGGTCATCCTGGGGATGGGCATATATTTGAACGATTCCCTTCTGCCGTTACCTGTCCTATCCATGCCCAGTTGCTTTGCGCTCAGTATATCAGTCATATAGCCCTGCAGCACTCCTTTATCTATCAGGACATTTCTGCGAGCCTGTGTTCCTTCATCGTCGAAATTGATGGTACCCCGGGCATTTGGCATTGTACCATCATCCACCATGGTAAAGACCTCGCTTGCCACCTTCTGTCCCAGTTTCCCTGTAAACGCGCCAATTCCCTTTGCTATATTATCTGCTTCGAGGGGATGACCCACTGCTTCGTGCACCAGCACTCCTCCCCAGCCGTTCTGCATCACCACATCCATTATTCCTGCAGGAGCATCTTCAGCATCGAGCATGGCTATAGCTTCCCTTGCAGCCCTTGCGGCCACCTCCTCGGGGCTCACCTCATGAAACATCTCGAATCCGCTGTGCCGGCTGAGCCTTTCCCTTGACAGGTGTCTTGCCTTGCCATCATCACTCA
>CAYLKB010000216.1:0-1182 GCA_964384165.1 uncultured Methanosarcinales archaeon | reverse complement strand
AGCAGGGGAAGCTCATCGCGAAGATAGAGGCCCTCACTGTTGGCAATGAGCCTGCCCCTTATCTCGTCGTAATAGTCTATCATAGCCATTTTTATCCTCTCATCATAATCCAGTGCTGCCTGGTCGGCACGCTGCATTATCTCTATCCTTGCAGGATCAGTGATATACTCCAGTGGCTGTTCAACTGTAACAAAGGTGTCTCTTGACTGCTGGCTTACATTGACAGGGGTAAGCGATCCTCCCTGCCTTGCAACATAAGATGCCACTTTTGCTGACCGGAGCAGATTATCAAGGTTTATCTCATCTGTGTATGCATAGCCTGTCTTATTGCCGGAAATTACTCTTACGCCTGCGCCCTGGCTTATGCCATACAGACCACTTTTAAATTTTGATTCTTCCATAACTATATTCCTGGAAACGCGGTTTTCAAGGTATACTTCCGCAAAATCCCCTCCACTGGCAAGTGCTTCGGCAATAACCCTATCAAGTGTTTCCTTATCCATGTCAAGTCCCGGGCCCGACAGGCCCTTCCTCTTGCAGGATGTAAGCTGCGCCAGCAGAGCCGGTGTAGCTGCAACAAGGAGTCCGCCTTTCATACTTAATTCCAGGAATTTTCTTCTGGGAAGCTCCCTGCCAAAGTATTTCTTTTCATTCATAGTAATTGAGTTTAGATGATATTTTATTAGTATATTTCATTTGAATCACCAGTGAAAATTATTTTAAAAAAACCAGAATATATCTTACTTAAGGATATTTAACATTAGTTGTTTTTTGTTCAGCCAGGGACTCAAACCTGGATATTATTACGGCCCCGCAACTGTCGCTGAACACATTGGCTGTTGTCCTGAACATATCAAGTATACGGTCGACCGCCAGGATTATTGCCACTCCTTCCAGGGGAAGCCCCACAGCACTTAATATTATTGACATCATCACCATTCCGCTCATTGGTATGCTTGCTGCTCCGATGGAAGCCAGTACTGCCGTCACAGCCACTGTTATCTGGGCCGTGAAGCTGAGGTCAAAACCATATACCTGGGCAATAAAGATGGTTGCCACACATTCATAGAGGGCTGTTCCGTCCATATTCATGGTGGCGCCTATGGGCAATACAAAGCCCGCAGCTCTTTTTGAAGCCCCTGATTCTTCTGTTACTGCCTTCATGGTGAGGGGGAGGGTGAC
>CAYLKB010000215.1:889-1789 GCA_964384165.1 uncultured Methanosarcinales archaeon | reverse complement strand
CATTGTCTCCCAAGTCCTAGTGCTTTGTCTGATATATGTCACAGCGCCACCGTTTCAGATGTTGCCAATGGGGAACCGATTTGTCGGATTGCTGGGCCGAAATTAAGTTGCATGTCCCGTGTTCTTATCAAATTTTTTTGGTCTCCTATTTCTGGCGACAAATTTCCGATACAGTAGTACGTTAGGAAAATGTTTACAAATCTCAGAAAGACTAAATCCTCAGCCTCAGCCTCTCGTCCATTTCCATCTTCTCCAAGTCTCGGCTCACTGCATCCATGCTAACGTCGGGCGACCCTTTGGATTTCTACCCTGTCACTCTCCACGTCTCCGTATGGATGATAGAAACCGACCTACATCGTAGGTGCAACGGTGCGGTGCCCATGAAACCCTGGGCCACAACACGGCTACTTTCGTAGTGAAGGTTACGGCGGGGTGCTAGTCCACTGGTAATTCGGTGCGTTTAACTTCCCGACTGAAGTCGGTACTCATTTGTCGGCCATCTGACTTGGCCCGTGGTGATAGCTCATGTGTGACAAACTGTAGGCAGTGACACCACTTTGTTGTGGGACGGCACCCACCTAACAACCACAACTTCTGTGCCCGTACCGGGGGTCGAATCTGGGTCGGTGTGATGGCAAGTCTGAAATGCTACCGACCGAGCCACCCCGCTATACATTATAAACGGTTGTAATAAATACAGAATTTGTTGTACGTACTTGCAGTCGATAGCGTCTCGTCCTCGGATCAAACGCGTCTGCCTCAAGGATCTTATCTTTGTACTTGAACAGGAGAAACAGTCTAGACATGCGGCTCTGTTGTATTCGGCCATGTTGAAATAGTTTTTGTTTGTTTACTTCTCACAATGTTTACCCACTAGACCCCGACATGTCCCCACCTCTC
>CAYLKB010000215.1:0-879 GCA_964384165.1 uncultured Methanosarcinales archaeon | reverse complement strand
CCGTCTTCCTCTCTCCCTCTGGTTCCTTCTCGCCACTCAAGAGGATGTGAACCGATATCGGTTTGGCTGATTTTCGGCATCAAAATAACCGACCGAATACTGATTGTTCATTTCTTAGGCCCGGTTTCACCAACGTCAATGAACGTTAATCAGAGATTATCTCAACGTATTTCAAAGGAAGAAAATGTTCGATTTGTCTTAAATGACGTTGGTGAAACCGGCCCTCAAACATGTCTTTTAACTTACAAATCACGTCTAGCTGTAGATAAACGGAAAGACGTGATAATAAAAATTATAAAATTGTGAAGCCGTGGCAGAATTGAGTTGCTAACTAAAATTCTAAACACAATTCGTTGTTCAGAAGATCACATAAGATATGACCCTACAATTGACCTGATCCTAGCCCTTTTTTATTGGCATTGGCTCCGACCCTAATTCCGAAGAATACCGATTTGCAAAGTATTGATTGGTATTTTTTGATTACAAATAATATGGTCAGAAAACCATTGTAAAATTAGCCGTGATGGCTTGATATATCTAGTGTATGTTGATGAAGAAGGCAACTCGAAGTGCCTTTTGTTTCACACCGGCCGAGGTTGTCATATATTTCTGTACGGTTTTAAACCAGTTCGACGGTTTTAAAACTAGATTTTTCAAGTCAAAAGTCGGTCTAACGCTGAAAACCGATCATTTAACCGAGAAGTTCGGCTTAGAACCGGTTTTCATGTCCTGCAGACCGGTTTAAATCAAACCTTGTGTAAGACAATCCGCTTTTGAAAAATTTAGTTCAACCATACCCTCGGCATCAGTTTCAGACCGGTTTGGAGCTTCGACTTAGACCGTACTTAAAACCTGTCGTTTATAAAGCGTACTTAAATA
>CAYLKB010000214.1:0-1813 GCA_964384165.1 uncultured Methanosarcinales archaeon | reverse complement strand
CGATTTCAGACCGTCTGAACCTGAGGAACCACCCCGTGACCAGCGAAGACCCAGCCCGATATAGCCGCGAGCCGTCCTACGTCCGCCCGACGGGGTATCCGATCGTGCAGAGTCTCCGCCAGATGGTCACCGAGCCCTTGCCTTCGTTCGACGGGAGCCGAAGAGATATGTGGGTCAATTTCGAAGCGGTCTATCGTCATCTGAAGGCCAGTGGTTTCGGCAAAGACGAGCTAATTGCCGAGATAAGTAAGGCGGTCAGTGGGGTCGCCCGAGAGCTGATCAAAGACGAACTACGAGTCAGAAATGACCCCGACAACATCGTCAAGACGCTTCGGCTGATGTACGGCGACTCGAGGAGAACTCTGGGGGACCTGGTTGAAGAACTGGAAGCATCGCGGCCGCCCAAAGACTTACCCAAGGACCGCTTACTGGAGTTCACACTCAAAATAAAAAATCTCGTGACAACCGCTCGTGCCCTGGAAGACGAAAACTACGTTTACCACCCGGCTTTGGTGGATCGCGTTGTCAAGATGCTGAGAGACGAGCACCGGGACTGGTGGCGCCAGTATCTCCGCGGTCACCCGGACGCGGGCCTCCCTGACCTTGTTGATTTTCTCCTGATCAAGGCCACTGACCCATCCGCCGAGCCAAAACCCAAGCAACGTGATGCCAGGTTACAAATCCAGGAGCAATCCTCCGGAGCCAGCACCCAATGTCCAATCCCGGCCCGACGTCTTCCCAGGTGCTTCAGATGTGAAGAGAGACATTACCTCACCACATGTCCAAGTTTTCTTCAAATGCACGCCGACGAACGGCGACGGTGGGTGTTGTCGACGAGCGTTTGTCCTCGGTGCCTGAGCTCGGTGGGACACTCGCAAGCCGATTGTCCCAGGGATCGTAAGTGCGGCTTCGAAGGCTGCAACTGTTGGTATCATCCTTTGCTGCATCGCAGTGCCAGAACGCCCGACCCTCAACAGCGGAGCGCAAATGCAATGGCCGCTCAAGGCGGCGTGCCCAGAACAATGCTGCAAGGCACAAAATCGAGAACGCTGTATCAAATCTTACCCGTTCGGGTGCGCGGTGCCGACGGTAAAATGTTTGAAGAATTTGCCCTGATGGACCTAGGATCGAGCGTGACGCTGATAGACCGCGATCTATTTGACGAGCTAGGCTTGTCGGGCACTCCACAATCGCTCCGGCTTAGATGGACCCAAGAAATCGAGACCGTGGACGACGAATCGTCCATCACTGAACTTAATTTATCTAGTATATCTAGCAACCGAACTCGAAAGCTCACTCGCGTGAGCACTATGACCGGGCTTAACTTGCCTACCCAGACCCTAGACATCGACGAACTGCGCGCTTATTGCCCTCACCTAAGAAGACTACCCATAGCAGGCTATGTCAACGCGAAGCCCCGAATATTAATCGGTCTGCCACACGCTAGCTTGTGCACCGGCTGGAGAAGGCAAGGGAAATCAGATCAGCCCATCGCTTTGAAAACTCCACTGGGCTGGGTCGTATTCGGGAAAGTTCCGGAGACGAGGAAATACTCATCTCAGCAAATTCATGCGCCCGCCAACGGACTGCTTTTGACCAGCAACTGCGAAGAGGTTTCGTTGGGAGAAGAGCTTAGGGGACGTTGTCCTGGCGAAAGTCCTGTCTCGAGCAAGAGGATTGCGCAACAAACGCTTCGTAAGGTGGGACCACGGTACGAAATCAAGCAGCTACGGAAGGACGACGAAGCTACACTACCGAACAATGACAACGCTGCCCGTAAACAGATCATCTCACTGGAGCGATCCCTGTGCAA
>CAYLKB010000213.1:0-1816 GCA_964384165.1 uncultured Methanosarcinales archaeon | reverse complement strand
ACTGACAACAATTTATGGAAACTATGAAACTGATTTATCTAATTTAATGTTCTGTACTTTTAATGTAGAGTTATTTGTATGTTTTTTCATGCATTTATTTTTTCACTTGTTTGCTATTTTTTACGATGAAACATACATGCATCAATTGATCAATATTCTGTTTATACGTCCTACCTACTGCATCTGCCGTTGTTCTGGTTATACAATGTTTATATGCATTGAACCAGTAATGCCGATTTGTAATGAAATTTTACAGTAATTAAGTCGAATTTGAATTGTGATAACAATTTGAATCTTCGCATCTTGTAATAAACAGCGTAAAGAATATCTGGACCAGTTGGCCTGGTCAGCTGATTTCATGCAAGACTTCAACAAGTCGCCAATCGGTGAATTGGTGGATCAATTGAAGAAACTTGCCAGTATCAGTGACAAAGTATTCAATGATATCAATCCGGAACAACTACTGGACGAAGCCAAAATGATCGTCATCACGGTATATATTGGAGCGTGATATGCTGAGCATATCAGTGATATTAGGCGTTGATCTTGGCCTTGGACGGGCCTTGTCTCTTGTCCTTGAATGCGCACCAAGGACAGCTAAGTTCTACGTGTCTCAACGGTCTTTCAGCATTTGTTTAATATTCATTTAGGCAATGAACCAATTCATTGATGGAACACTAACAGATACCTGGAGTTGGGTCTACTAAATGTAGTACATTTATTCACAATTTTACGGACAACTTTAAAGCGTGAACTCATAGTCCTTGATTCATATTTCATTTTTGTCCGGCCCTTGGCCTTTGTCTCGGCCTTGCTTCTTGTGTCCGTGTTAATAACACTGGAACACACAATGATACAATTGATCATGTTTTAGCAGACTGCAGCTGGTTTCATCAAACTATGAAAGTGATTGCAACAAATATTTTTCTACTACATCTGAAATAGCATAAATTATGTATAAAATGCCTGAATTAAGAGAAAACATAATGAGTATTGAAAGGGCCAAGCTAACTTCAACGTATTTCGACAATAGTGAAAACCATTTTGTAGTACAATGATGATAACCGTATATCTTTACAGACGGTCGACGCTGCAGCTTATACGATTGGCCTGCGTTTGAAGAATGAAACAAAAGTTAACGAAGAACACTTACGACGACTACTACAGGTATTGAGACTAATAACCTTGCTTATTGGTGGTCCTGTTTCCGTCTAGCTTAAGCTAGACCGTCCCACCGCGCAGTGTCTTCTTTCTCTCATTGTTGTTCGTTAGTTTGAAAATAGCAACCCGAACCCACTTATCCAAATTGGATTCCATTTTGTTCAACTTGTAAAGGATTACGACCACGATTCACTGCTGAAGAGATGTGAATTCGTAAAGGATGTAACTCGACGAATTCTGATAGGTTCGTTCAAGAAATTGACTGCTCCAGTTGTACAACCGGTCAGTTATTTACAATATTTTTTATATGAAATTCTCTTGTGGTTCACTCGAAAGCCCAGTGTTTATGAGTCACAACAATGCCCAGGTGGGGAACATGTAGGCTTATTTTGATGCGGTTTGAAGCTTTTGGCGCGAAAATCATTTCCAAGTTACGCAACATATTATTATTATTAAACTTTATTATCATCCGATAAAGGTACAATATCCAATACAGTATGCGATTTGTAATGAATGATAAAAGGTTCACCACTAGGCGTGGGACCAATTGTACATTAAAGGTAATAAAAAATTATTGGTTGTGAGAAGAAGAAGAAATAGCAAACTATTCTAATCTAAACACATATATAAAGCAAACTGAAAGACAATTAAAAAA
>CAYLKB010000212.1:0-1823 GCA_964384165.1 uncultured Methanosarcinales archaeon | reverse complement strand
TGTGACATGAGGAATTACAACAAGAAGAGCAATAACTAATGAAACAACAAAATTAATTGCTTTTGAGTCTTTAGTCAGGACTTTAGTTTTAGAAAAAGTAGCATACACTATTGTAAAAATTAGTAAGAATGGAAGCAAAGTATCAACTATTCCAAAATTATTCAAAGAGATAATTAGAGATTTAAGATCCATCTTAAATAAATAGATTATTTATTATATAAATTTTAGTATCAAAATTTAGTATATACTATCCTGAATTAGGTTTACAGTTTTGTAAGCTTGTAGCAATTTAAAGGAGGTTGCTATTATGCAATATATGTATATCAATAAAGGTAATAAGTTGAATTATCGTTTTCGATTGAATATAATAAAAGCAATCGAAGTTGGTTGGAATAAGACAAGAATATGTAATATGTTTGAAGTTAGTAGAACTACATTATATGAGCTTCAAAAGAAATACAAGGCAAATGGTGTTTATGGTCTGGAGGATCATAAAACTGGAAGATTAAGAATTCCTCTTAACCCTTCTTTTTATGCAAATGTTATAAATATTAGGAAAAAACATGGATTTGAAGCTTGTGGAATTGAAAAATATTTTAAGAAAAGGGGTTTTTTAGTTAACCATAATAAGATAAATCAGATTCTTCAATATGAGGATTTGATAAACAAAAAAATGGGAAAAAGAAAAAAGCCTTCTTACATTCGTTATGAAGCTGAAAAATGTAATGATCAATGGCATATTGATTGGAGTATTGATCCTCTAACAAAAAAGAATCTCTTTGCTATAATAGATGATAAATCCAGATTTATTGTCTTTGCTGGATTATTTGATTCAGCAAATGCAGAAAACTCTGCAATTGCTTTAAAAAAAGCAATTAAGAAGTATGGTGTTCCAAAAGAGATTGTTAGTGATAATGGCTCTCATTTCAAAGATATTCAAAACAATAGGGTTAATGAAGAATTAAGAAAAATTGAGAATATCTATAATATTAAGCATATCTTTATCCGTCCAGGATATCCTCAAAGCAACGGAAAAATTGAACGTTGGTTTGGATCATACAAAATGGAATTCCCTAGAATGAATTACAAAAAAGTTAATGACTGTTTAACTTGGACAAAATATTATAATTTCGAGAGATTACACCAATCTCTCGATTATGAAACACCCGCACATGTTTACTTAGATGTAAACTCAATCTAGGATAGCACACTCTTCAGAATTATTCTGTAACCCATTCTAGATTTTATATATATCAATTATCAATAAATACATAAAAAATCAAATATCAATAACTACATAAAAAATCAAATATCAATAACTCAGATATGATTAATCATCAATGTAATCTTCTTTAATCAGATACTCAATAATATCATCATACATTTTAATTATTGAGGGAAATTCTTCTAAATATTTCCTTTTGCTATTATTTAGAATTTGAGAGCTAAACTTGTATTCTCTCCAAATTTTTTTTTCACCAAGCCAAAATATCATTGGTTCTAATTTATCAATTGCTATTGCAAATCTTGCTTCTTTTGACTTACCTAATTCAAATTCCTCAAAATATTTTTTATAATCATTAGCAACTAATTTTGGAATCTTCTCCATTAATTTATTAAATCCGAGAAGCTCTCTTTCTTTTTTGTCTTTTCGTCCCTCTTCATCTAAGAAATATGTGTCTCCTGCTTCAACTTCAACTAAATCATGATACATTAGTAATTTCATAACTTTTACTTCATCAAGCTTTTTTTCAAACTTTAAAAAATACTCTGCTAGAATCATACATCCCCATAAATGTTCTGCTGAACTTTCTTTTCTTTCT
>CAYLKB010000211.1:0-1823 GCA_964384165.1 uncultured Methanosarcinales archaeon | reverse complement strand
TAGGACAGCTCCCTTTCACGGAGCAGACAGGGATTCGAATTCCCTTGGGGGTATTTTTCAATAATACTTTATACAGAAAAAGTCCAAAGTATTTCACATTTAAAAGTTGAATAACTTCAAATTTGTTAGAAGGTGATTTGTGATAAAGTTTCGATAGAGGATCCAAATGACTGCTTGTATTATGTTGATTTTTAAATAAAAGTTTAGTATATTAATCGCTATAATAGTAAAATATTAAAATTTTTAATGAATATATAAATAAGACTAATTTATGTTATATCTCTTTAGACTTTTACTTCTTTTAATCAATATTGATCAAGAGACAGTCTTAAATTGGTTTGGGCTAGAAGATCCAACTACTCGTGAGGCTCAGCAAACAATCGCAAGTGGGTATGATTTTAATCTTTCAACAATTGAACCTTCGACTAATGTATCAATGGATACATTTCGCTTAATTATAGTAGGTTTATGGGATAAAATTCAAGACGGATTAACTTTAGCTGATATTGAAAATATTCTATTTTTCATTCTTTTTGTTCGGTTTATTATTCTTGCAATCAAGTATAATTTGAAAACATCTTTGTATATTACCTGCATTGGTCTTTTTGCTGGATATTTATGGTATAAACATCTAATTGATCTTATTTCGATGTATCGAAGTGTATTATTAAAACTTCCATTTTTACACAAATTAGGTATGGATGCTATTCAATTACGATCTTTTAATCGTCAAATGGTATTAACTGATTTGAAATTAGGAGAAAATACTCATTGGTATAATCCAGGTCAAATTGTTTATTATGCACTAATGAAAGGAATAGTTAATGTAGATCCAGAAACTGGTCGTAAATATTATATTGATCCTGTTTCTATGATTGTCTCAAAGTTTCAAGAATCAAATAATTCCAATATTCTTTCAGGTTACTATAAGCTTTATCATAAAATTATTCCAAAAATCTATGAAATCTGTAGTAAATTTTGGGCTCAACTTTCAGGAGTTGCTGCTTATGCGGTTATTACAAGAATAGGTAAACGATACTGTCCATATTTAGTGCGCTGGCATTGGACATTTTTACTTATTATCGGTATGATAGAACAAATTTTTATATATTTCATATATCGCGTTTATTACTTTCAAACATTTGTACTTATCCCTCAATTAAACTCTTACGATAATTTTGTGGATCCAAATTTACTTATTCAGATACAAATTTTAAATGTGGTAATTAGTTCTATTGTATTGGCTCATATTGGATTTATAATTTTCGGATTATTTCATGCTATTTGGGGTCAATATTTTTATTTACCATTTTTTGTAGAGAATACAGAACTTCATATTGGTCCACGTCCAAAAACTAGTATTTATAGTGGTGGTAATACAGCTTGGCAAGATCCAGAAGAAAAAGAAAAAAATTTAAATCGAGTATTTCCAAAACTTTGGTACGGTTGGTTTGGTCGAGGAACTCAAAATAATTACCAATTAATTCCGCAATTTAGCAAATTTATAAATAAAATCTTTAAAAAATTAAGAAAACAATTTAGAAATTAAATTTATTTAACAATTTTGAATCCTAGAAATAGGATTCAAAATTGTTAAAGTTCTATATAATTTTGTCGATTATTTATATAATCTTATAATGATGAACCTAATCCTGAATACGAACCATAGATAAATAAAGATAGCATTGTAATTACTGCTAAACCACCTACTAAACCTACTAGCCATAATGGGATTCTACCAGTATTTGCCATAAAAAACTCCTAGTATATTAAGATTAATTGAAGAAATAACTTGAAAATAGTACTGCTAAAACAAAAATTAA
>CAYLKB010000210.1:0-1844 GCA_964384165.1 uncultured Methanosarcinales archaeon | reverse complement strand
GATCAGTTCTTCAATCGCGACTTTAAGTAGGGTAATAGCTGATACTTTGTCTAGAATTACTATAAAAGACTTAAAGGTAGCTTATGCTAATGTGCTCGCAGTGACCACTAGATTGCAGAGTGCAAAAAGTTATGGTTCCCTTCCAAAAACAACCACCATTAATGGAGAGACGTCTTCATTGAATGGCTCTGGGCCTCTAAAAATCCTTGAGGTCCCGGATTTTGTTGCGCGGAGGTATCCTGAAGTAATGCTAAATCCAGGCGCCGGAGGTATTATTGTGGGATATTATTTGCGTAGCAAAAATCCGAAAATAATGTTCAAAGTAAATTATAAAAATCTTGATCAAGATAATAAAGGTATAGAACTCGGAGCCGCATTTCGAAAAATGCTAGAAAAATTTTTGCAAAAAGAAGAGAAACTGGAAATAAACAAATTCAAGATAAATATAAATGATAAATTATATAATCTAATTACTAGCAAACATGAAAATAAGGCAATTGCAAACGAAATGCTTAATACTGTCCAATTATATGTATACAGGGCTCCTAAGATAGTAAAAAATAAAAATGAACAAAATAAGTTAATAGAGTTCTACCATAACAATCCACTATGTGGAGGTCACTGTGGGTTCGGCAGGCTAGTTAAAAAGCTACAGACAAAGTACAGGTGGAAGCGAATGACAAAAGCAGTGTATAAATTTGTTAAAAATTGTGAGAAGTGTCAGATGAACAAACCTTCAAGGGCGAGTATTGAAGAAATGAGCATAACAGAGACGCCTGAAGGTGCATTTGACATTATCTCAATAGACACTGTAGGTCCTCTGCCACGGACAATTGAAGGTTATAATTACTTATTAACTTTGCAATGCAATTTAACCAAGTTTGTCATCGCTGAGCCTATGGTAGATAAAAGTGCCATAAGTATTGCTAAAGCTTTGTTCGATAGTTTTATCTACATACACGGGATTTTTAAGTGTATGATTTCCGATAAGGGCACTGAATTTGTTAACTCGATTATAGATGAGCTTTTGAAAATATGTGAAATAAAACATAAGACGTCTGTAGGCTATAGACCTCAGACTATAGGGTCTTTAGAAAGAAATCATAGAACTCTAAATGAATATTTTAGATCATATCTTAATGAATCTTTTTCAAATTGGCCTACTATGGTTAAGTTTTATGTTTTTTCATACAACTCGACTCCTAATTACGCTGTATCGGATTTTACCCCTTATGAATTAGTCTATGGTAAAAAACCAAATCTACCAGACTTTTTACTAAGGACTGGGGTAGATCCAGTTTATAACTTAGATAACTATGCTAAAGAACTAAAGTACAAATTACAGACTGCGCAAATTAACGCTAGAGAATTTTTATTAAAAACCAAGCAAGACAGAAAAAGAAAATATGATTTGGAGGCAAACCCCAAAAATTTTGAAGTTGGGGATAGAGTAAAAATTAAAAATGAAAAAAGAGACACAAAATTTGCGCCTAAATTTTTAGGACCCTATATAATCGAAAAATTTGAAAAACCTAATGTTATACTAAAATCGTTAGCAAAAGATAACAAAACTATAAAAAGTCACCTGAACAACGTTTTTAGAATATAAAAAAAAAATTAAAATTTTAATATGAAGGAAAATTATTTTAAATAAAAACCAATGAATCAAAATCTGGAAAACCAATAAATATTTATATTTTTCATAAAACATATATAAATTAAGTTAACTATTATGCTATGTATAAGAAAACGAAAATATGTAATTTTTTTTGCTAAAGGAGGGTGATGTAGTGTATGCTGAGTCCGGCCCTGACGTTCTATACAAGATCGTCTTGCTGACTCAG
>CAYLKB010000209.1:0-1844 GCA_964384165.1 uncultured Methanosarcinales archaeon | reverse complement strand
ATTAACTATTGGGAGTTATAAAACTCCAAAAGACGATTTTTTGATGATCTCAAAGCATAACAAAGTAAGTATAAAAAAGTAAAAAAATACCAGAAACAAACAAAAAGATAAAAAAAAATATTAAAATAAAATTAGACACAAAATGGTTAAGAAATAAGAAAATAAGGAAAAAAAATAAATAAAAATGAATCGGTAAGAAAAAAAGCAAAAACAAACAAACAGTAGTAAAAGTTAAAATAGGAGAGGTATTGTAGGAGTTATAAAACTCCAAAAGACGATTTTTGTCAATCTTAAAGAAAAAAAATAGACTAGAAACAAACTAAAAAGGTAAAAATAAAAAAAAAATTAGAAGCATAAAGGAAAAACAAAAGTAAAAATAGTCAAAATGTATCGGTCGAAAAAAGTAAGAGTGAATAAGACAATTAGTAGTTAAAATTCAACAACAAAAAGAGGTATCTATAAGAGTTTTAAAATCCATAAGACGATTCTTGGTAGAAATGTAGAAAAAATATAAAAAAAAATATTACAAAGGTAATAAAAAGTTAAAATTGTAATAATAACAAAAAACGAACTAAAAAGGTAAAAATAATTGAAAAATAAACTTAAAAGTAAAAAATAAATGATAATAAAATTGGCTACTTTTAGCGGTGCGTTTGTTAACTTTATAAAATATCGTTGTTCAATATTCATAACCAAGGTATAAGGTAGCCCAACTCGTCAAGTGTAGTACGAGAAACTAGGTTTACATGATGCAAATGAATAAAAAATGAACTAGCATCATTATCAAATCTTATTGGCCACAGGAAACTTAGCAAACTAGATGGGCCAGGTAACTCATGCGCCACCAAATTTCATATAGTGGTGAGTTACAGTACTAAAAATAGGGCAGGTTTCATTCATTCTCTTGTTCAATACCATTTACCATATGATCTTGTGGTTTGATAGCTCACAATTTTACAGAAAAATCGCTGGAATGACAACTAAAAAATCTATGGGCTTGAGTTTTGTCCTTTTCCTTCCTTATTTTTTTAGGTATTCTTCTTTTGTACTCAGTCATATCCGTATGAGATATGATCTGCCCAAAATTAAGGTGAACAATGGGTCTTACAGCATGGCATATATTTTTGAAAAAAGCTTCATGAGTGAATAATCGTCTAAAAGATTCATATATACCGTTTATGGAGATTTAGCCTAATTAATAAATTTTGAATTTATCGATTGGGCCAAATAAATCTGTACAAAGGTCAAAATGATTTTAGTTAGTTGATTAATGATTACTCCGTTTGTACCCGAACATTTAGCCAGTGACTGATAGAATATTTTGTATGCTATGGCTAACTGTGTATTCGTCACATTGTGACCGATACTCCATATAAAAAATTAGGTAATGTGACGTATAAATTCGATGAGGGTAACAATGATTTAAAAAAACTAGTTCCGGATCAAAGGGAGGTCATAGATTCGAATTAATGTTTAAATTCAAATATTATTCAAATTTTGTTTAATTTTTTCGAAAATTTTCTAAATTATGAATTATTTGAATTCAAATAATATCCACATTTGATTCGAATTTACGAAACCAAGACCGCCCTTTGCTCCAGAAAAAAACATACATGTAATACAAATATTACTCCAAATTAGATAACTGTAAACTACCGAAATATCTTCTAAATCTGAGTGATGTAGTAATAGCTATTGCTTGTTTCAAGATTAGCAATAATACTCATTTCTATTTTTCCATTTCCCTAAAAAAATAAGGAAGGAAAAGGACAAAACTCAAGCCCATAGATTTTTAGTTGTCATTCCAGCGATTTTTCTGTAAAATTGTGAGCTATCAAACCACA
>CAYLKB010000208.1:0-1850 GCA_964384165.1 uncultured Methanosarcinales archaeon | reverse complement strand
CAAATTCTTAAAGAATGGGATGAAACAGAAGAATCTATTATAAGATTTATTCATAAATGGTTTTTCAAAAGAAATGTATGGAATTTCATCCCCATCGGTTTTAATCTTAATTTTGAATGGAAAATGCTAAGCGCCAAATTCAAAAAATACAACCTTGATTGCCAAAATATAGACAACTTATCAGAAAATATTCCTCAAATTGACCTAAAAGTTTTAGCAATAATTAAAAAAGGAAGTTTCATTGGAGCTAGCTTATCATCAATCTCAGATAAAAAAGAAGATGGACACATAATAGCAGAATTATATGAAAAAAAACAATATGCAGAAATAATAGACTATATCGAAGACGAAGCAAATAGTTTCATAAAATTATATGCAAAAATCAAAAATAATATTGATAAAATACTAGATTAGAAATAAACTATAAAAAAAGAAAATAAAAGAAACATTAAAAAAAATATGAAAATAAGCACTTATTCTTGTGCTTCATTAACTTTAATGTATGAATATCTACTCTGGTGTTCTTCACCGTCATAAACACTAATTCTTACATCATAAAGTCCAGCTTTAGTATCCTCATTAATAAATAATGGAATATCAATTAACTTATATTCTTCAGACTCTAAATCTACTCTCTCACTAAAGCTTACTCCAAGTTCTCTACTCATAAGTGTTATTGAAAGCTCTTTATTATCAACCTCATTGTTCTCAACATAGAAAACAACTGAGTTATAACCAACATTAACACCATCAATTAAAACAGATGCCATGTAATTCATAATATCAGTTCCCTCTCCCCTAATTGATGAATATCTTGTCTCACCTTCAGAGTATGAAAACATAACTCTCTTTGATATTTTAACTTCTGTTCCAAACTTATCATAAACACTCAATTCAAATCTACATGAAGTATCTTTTGGAATAATTGATGTAAAATCAAGTGTATTCAGATTGAAAACATATTCAAATGAATTGTCTCTATAAGATTTTGAAACAGCTCCTGACTCATGAATTCCATCAATATTCTCTAATCTTGCAGTTGAACCTGAACAAACAACTTCAGGTCTAAACCATAATTCTCTTTCTCCAAGAGTCTCATTGATAATTCTTACTTTAAACTGGAAATCTCCAGGTTCAATAACATCATCAATAATCAAATCAATTTGAGATGTATTTAGTTTATATTTATCATCATCAAATAATACAAACTCTTGTCTTATAATCTCTGATTCATTATTGTAACCATCAGTAACTACAAATTCAAACACAGACCTTCCTGTTTCATTGAAATTCATCAATTCATACTCACCATGACAATCTACATTATATGCTACTGAGTTTACAATTAAATTACACTCAATAGGCCAATTGCCTGTATGAGTTGCTTTAAATGCAAATGTCAAATTATTTGGCACTGTAAATTCACCATTAGCAGTATATAAAGTGAAATATTCAATTTCTGGTTTATACCAACTACTATCAACTACTTCAATATTAACATATGAAAAACTCTCATATTTACCATCTGTAACTTTAAGAGTTGCAACATATTCACCAACACCATATTCGTGGCTTATACCATCAAGACTCTCACAAGAATCGCTTACTTCATTTGAATCGCCAAATAAAAGTGTGCATTCTAGTTCATTATTATCAGCATCTTCAACTTTTATTGAAAATACTGTATTAATCTTATTAATACCAAATGTAGGCTCTGCACTAAAATTAATAATCTCAGGAGGAATTACATTTGAATCTTCAACAATAATTGTTACAAAATGGGCAACAGTATTCTCACCATCTGTCACATACAATTTAACATTATAAACTCCTATTGCATATACATGTTC
>CAYLKB010000207.1:0-1856 GCA_964384165.1 uncultured Methanosarcinales archaeon | reverse complement strand
GTGTATCATTGCCACATTTTAGTTTATCATCCTTCTGCTTTTACGTGAGGTACTTACTTACTTACTTACTTTCGATCTATTTCACAGTGTCGTAGAATTAGTCTAACTTGGTTATGAGTTTGTTGTGGCGTGTATCTCGTCTTCACTTTCATTTCATTTCACATCAAACATTCCCATATCATTTCTCACCCATCTTCTGTCGTCTATCATTGTCACATTTCAGTTTTCATCATAAAAACGGTCAGAAATCGCTAACAAATCGAAAATTGTTCTACGTAATTGTTTGTTGTACAAACTTCCTTAAATCGAAAATTAAGGTTCATTTTAGTAGCAAAGGAAGCGGTTTGGATCCCACAACGGGAAGGTGGGATTTGTACGTATTTCTACACACCGATAGCTGTTATTTTAGGGTCTCTATTTGTTATCTCAACGACAGACGATCATCGAATTCTAGTAGAGCCAGCGTGTGGAGCAGCCGTTGCGTCAGTCTACTCAGGAATTATACACAAGTTAATTGCCGACGGGAAACTGCGACCGAGAAACCCCGGGTCCGATAACACGCTGAATATTGTGATCATCGTTTGTGGCGGCATCAGCGTCACGTATAGCATGTTGACCGAATGGAAAAGACAATTCCACATCGACTAATTAACGCTGTCGATGATGATGATGATGTAGAAATGAACTGCTCAACATCGGCCGGAGACTCGAAAATAAATCTCACAATGCGTTTCAAACAATATCGTGTGTTTAACTTTTTTTTGGGAGGGGGGGTACAGTTGGACGACGGTTAGTGATAGGGTAAGTGTTCGACGTAAGAATTGGGTTAATATACACGTCATGAAGCCACTTAGTCATTCCTGTGCCTTCAGCACATCGGATGACACAGCTTCTTCTGTCGTTCTCTCAGCTTCCTCACAACCCATGCCGATGCTTTCCAAGACCTTCTCGACTGTAGTTGTCCTGTAGTCCATTCTCGGTCCGTCGTCCTCTCCTCCGTCTGCCAGCTCGGCTCCAATGGAAAGTTTGTCTAGGGATCCGTTCCGGCTCCATGCGATGAACACGCGCACACGTCATGAAGAGAAGAGTTAATTAGAAATATTGGAGGTAACAATATTATCTGCAGGAATTATGGACGTACGGTTTCACACCGTTTCGCCTGACCATATCCTTAAGGGGCCTTGTCCCCTAGCCCTAATCCTACACGAGATGTGGTGATGCGAAACGGAAGGACACGTGACATAACATATGAATCTACATTATCTATCACTGGCAGTCAAATGCCAATGACTTTGAGTGTTCGATGAACCTGAAGGGTCAAAATGGGGGTTAGACATCTAAAACTTTAGACCTATCTGGCTGATGTGGAGGGTAGAGTTATCTGGAGATAGGACAACTGAGACCTCCCTGCATGGAACCTTCATGTGTGTGTAACCCAATTGGTCTAGTAAATGATGATGATACGATGATAAACTAGCATTTATAAACATCGCAGAGAAGATTTTCAAAGTCCATTAGGCATCAACCGGCAGGAATGGAGCTAACACATGTTACCTGGTGACGTCATTATTAATAATAATAGGCTGGTTAAAATGGCGCTAACAATGGAAGTAATTACAGTCCTAGTGTATTTAACGGTAGAATTGGCAGTCGTCATTGACGGTGGGTATATGGCAGGATGTGAGTGGACAGCACGCGTTGTACGAACGGATTCGTACACAAGTCTTAAAGACGTAACTCCGCAACCAGAAATTCCGCCGCTAGATATCACTCAGCAAGTTCGACAGTTTCACATTTATGGTATCGATTTCGCGTCTGAGGTTGAGTTCTATAGTGACAGTCAGTTTTCATTATTT
>CAYLKB010000206.1:547-1878 GCA_964384165.1 uncultured Methanosarcinales archaeon | reverse complement strand
CGGATCAGTCGGTTGGCGATCCAGGAGGGCACTTTCCGCGTCAGCCAGCGGTCGCGCCGCCGCTCCCGGTAACCCGCGACGAGGCTGTACCCCTCGTCCAGCTTGGCGATGAGCCGCGGGATGTCCGCGGGGTCGTTCTGCAGATCTCCGTCCATGCTCACCACGACGCGGCCCCGCGCGTGGTCGAATCCGGCCTGCATGGCGGTCGTCTGGCCGTAGTTACGGGCTAGCGCCACCAGGCGCACCCGCGGGTCCGCCTGGGCGATCTCCTCCGCTATCCGCACCGTGGCGTCTTCGCTCCCGTCGTCCACAAAGATGAGCTCCCAAACGAGCGAGGAGTCGAGCGCACGACACACGGCGTCCACCAGAGGGCGAACGTTCGCCTCCTCGTTCAGCAGCGGGACGACGATGGAGAGCTCAGGATTCCTAAACATCGCACCGGTCAGCGGAGCAACGGCCATGCCTTCAGGCTGATTTCCGACCGACGGTCAGAAAAGGCCGCACCCGCTGGTAGGTGTAGCCTCAATGCAACGACGCCGCCTCACACCTGTGTCATGTGTGCCGTACCCGGATTTCCCGCCATGGAGGCGGTCGCGTGGCGAGGCCGTCCCAACTTGCGCCGTTAATGAACGTTATACTACAGTTTCTGTCCTCAAGCCGGACCCAACCGCCCGCCACCCAGCGACACGCCCGGGAGCAGCCCGAACCCCGGCATGACGGCGTTGTGCGGTGGTTCTAAACCGCTATGCCACGGTCCGGATCGCCCCGGAGAGAGTTCGCCTTGGAACGGGATTTGACATTGAACATTGACCGCGCATTGGTGCTGCAGATTCGGCGCCAGACGGCCCGGCTCTGGGTCACGAAGGGGAGACCGGCCTGGGGAACCAGGACGAGTAGGCGGGGACGGAAGGGCGCTCTGCGGACGGTGCTGGACTTCGAGTGAATGGCTACTTGATGAACCGAGAACCCGAGAGGCTGACGGAGCAGCCATTCGATCTGCTGGTGATCGGCGGTGGTGTTCTGGGCTCGTTCGTCGCATGGGATGCGGCGTTGCGCGGGCTCGAGGTCGCACTGGTCGAACGTGACGACTTCGTCTCCGGTACGTCATTCAACAGTCTGAAGATCATCCACGGCGGCTTGCGCTACCTCCAAAGTCTGGACCTGGTGAGATTGCGCCGGTCCGTGCGCGAGCGATCGATGTGGCTTCGGATAGCGTCCCATCTCGTGGAGCCTCTCCCCATTGTCATACCGACTTACCGGACCGGGATCCAGCACCGGCAGCTGTTGCGCGCGGCGCTATCTGGGCGAACTTGGGAGTCCGACGAGGTACG
>CAYLKB010000206.1:0-537 GCA_964384165.1 uncultured Methanosarcinales archaeon | reverse complement strand
GGCCGACCGTAACCGTGGGCTTCTCCCTGAGCGTACTCTGCCCCGAGGCAGAATTCTGTCCCGCAGAGAGTGTCTGGATTTGGTTCCGGAACTGGAGCGTCCCGATCTGACGGGCGGTGCGCTGTTCTCCGATGCGCAGATGTACAGCTCGGAGCGACTGGTCCTCGAGGTTGTCCGGGGTGCGCACGAAGTCGGTGCTGTCGTCGTCAACCATGCGGAAGCGGTGGGTCCACTCAACCGACAGGGGCTAAAGGGGGTGATCGTCCGCGACAGGATCACCGGCGACACTTTGGAGGTGCGGGCGCGGTCCGTGGTCAACGCCACCGGCGCAAGCGTGCCGCTGTTGGCGGAAAGGCTGACAGCGGCGCCCTCGGCGGCGGAGCACATCGAGTACTCTCTGGCGCTGAACGTCATGCTTCCGGCACTCGGCCATGACGTCGCCTTCAGCATCTCCGGACGCCTGGAAACTCCCGCTGCAGCCACTCCTGCGGAGAGGCGGCAGTACTTCATCGCGCCCTGGCGCGATCGCTCATTGGT
>CAYLKB010000205.1:0-1883 GCA_964384165.1 uncultured Methanosarcinales archaeon | reverse complement strand
ATTGTGGCAATTCCGCTCGAATAGTCAAGCACAACTCCGTTTTCTGACATAAATTGTCGACCGAGCAACAGCTGCTCATTAAATAAATGATTAGTAACATAAACAGTATGACACACAATTATACCACAAATATTAATATTAAGATCGACAGAACCCAAAATCGGTATAGCAGAGCCTTCCGCAGCAAATAGGTTGAACGATCGCTCGTCGTTTGTTATCTGAAGTTGCAGTCGGTCAACGGTTGATTTAGAAATCAGTGAATAATGAGTTCCACTGTCCATAGTGGCGCGCAAGAAAAATTTACCTATTTTAATTTGAATATAGTTGCCTTCTTCTAGGGTCTTAGTAACAATATTGATTCGGGATTGTTCGTCATGGCCAGCTCGAGACGAACGACACCGTCAATATTGTGAATTTTGGGGGTTCGGGCTTTGAAAATTAGGTTGAAATCTTGGGGGTAGTGAGTTAAATGACTGGGTATTTTGGGGTCGGCTGTAGCCTCTATCTCCTCTATTCGCTGAAAAACACTGTGATTTAAAGTGATTGGGGCGCCCACAAAAATAACAAATTTTACCCCTTGCGGGGCAGTTGTTAAGCTCATGAGACAAGCCGCATTTTCCGCAAACCGATTGTTGTTGTTGTGGTCGTAGATTTCCTGTGCGACGATCGACGTGGACGCGATGTGGACCGAAACGCACCGTCTGCTGCGGTAGGTTGAATCGTACACGACGTTGGCTGTCAGACGGTGGTGGTGTTGGTGATCTACTACGGACTGCGGCGACGGCGAGTTTCGATACTTGACCCGTCAAGATGGCGATCTGCTGCTTGAGCTCCTCCAGGCTTTCTGATGTGTCGACCGACGGCGACGTCAGCTCTGCCAGACGTGCGATGTCGAGCGCCTGGTCAATCGTCTCCGGCTTTCGTTGTGTAACTTGAGCCTGGATAGGCCCTTTAAATCCGTTAATGATGGCGTACAGGAGAGCTGGATCCGTAAGGTTCATGCCGATGAGGTTGGCGGCTCGGCGCATGCGTGTAACGTATTCGTCAGACGACTCGGTAGCTTCCTGTCTTCGAGTGAAGAGCTCCTTAGCTGACTTGTATTTGATAGAGTCTGTTTGTTGGTATCGTTGTTTGAAGGCAGCTATGAGATGATCGTAGGTGTCCT
Source organism: uncultured Methanosarcinales archaeon (assembly GCA_964384165.1). Taxonomy (GTDB): domain Archaea; phylum Nanobdellota; class Nanobdellia; order Woesearchaeales; family UBA583; genus UBA583. Next base: position 718 of record CAYLKB010000205.1, on the reverse strand, counting down.
TATTGTCGTCTGATAAGGTATCGAGCCAATTGCCGGCGGCATCGACGAGCAAAACACTGAGAAGTGCTAATTTCTTGGTGTTATCGGTAATTTCCCGGAAAGTTAGATACCGTGTGAAATGTTTTAAGAAAGAGTCGGCGTCCTCGTCGGCTTTACCGCGGAAAGTTGGTGGTTTAACAGAATTGTCAGGAGCGACGGCGGCGGCGGCCATGATCGGAGGCGGCGACGGTGATATAGACGGCGAAGGCCCGACGACGACCGGTGGAACGACAACGAGCGGCGGAACGGGAGCAACGACGGAAGTTGATGGATGTAACGGCGGCGGTGTTGACGATTCTGATGATGATGACGATGAAGGTGATGGCGAAGTGACCGGTGTTACTAGCGGAGGCGAAGGAGTTGATATGTCGATTGTCTCTTCAACTTCCGGAATGACTGTCTCTGATGAAGCATGCAATGACGATGTTGTTGCGTCGGTTGATGTTTCGACTGTCTCTGGTGTCGGTAGCGATGGAGTAACCAATTCAAGCGCTGATTTCGTTGACGTTGATGCTGATGATTTCAGATGCGATGATGACGACGACGGGAAACTGACGGTTGGACCTTTACTACGAAGTACACGGTCAGAAGTTTCGGCCGATGCAGATCGTTTTTTCATTATCCATGGATGTAACTACTGTCTTTTTCATTCTCCACCAGGTGTTATGAGTCAGTCTGT
>CAYLKB010000204.1:0-1887 GCA_964384165.1 uncultured Methanosarcinales archaeon | reverse complement strand
TTTATTCGATTTTAACTTGTAAAATGAATTTTGGCAATCTTCTTTTATTTGTAATTAAACATTTGCGGGACTAAAAAGGAGTTGACAGAAAAAGGTGAAGAAAAAAAAAGAGATAAAAATGCACTGTATGAGAAGAAAAACAAAAAAGATAAAAACAAAATCCTAAAAATCATTTAAATAAGTAAAATAAACAGAAAAGCCTTTTTAAAAGAGATAAAATTAACAATATCCAAAAAAGACGGAAAAGCAGATTGTATAATCTTATAATTAGGCTTATTTAAGCTTTTATTTTAAGATTAAAAGATTATAATAAAAGTAATTAAAGCTCAAAAGTAAAAATGCCAAAAGAACCATGGTACATGAAAAAACTTCGGGATTTGCAAAATAAAAATAAAAAACTCGGAAAAGAGAATGAAGAGTTGCGCAACAAATTAAGGACTAAAGACAAAGAGGTAGAGGAATTAAAGGATCAATTGAAAGAAATGGCAGAAAAAAAGAAATCAAAAAAGCCAAAGTTATCAGATTATAGCGTAAGTACTCAGGAAAAACAGAGAAATAGAAATATGTTAAAAAAATCAACAGGCAGAAGAAAAAAAGAAGAAAAATTTACGGAAATAGACAGAGAAGAACATAAGTATCCGGAAGGAACAGATCCTGAGAACTGTGTATTAGTAAATACTCGAATAGTGATACGATTGCGAGAGGGTAAAAAAGAAGTAGTAAAATATTTTATATACCGAAAGAAATGGAGCAAAACGAGAGGCAAAATAGAAGGAGTATTACCACGAATGGAATATGGGATAGAAATTCTCACATCATTAGCCTTTTTGGTATATGGATTAAACCTCTCGGAAAGTCAGGCATCACAAGTGTTGGCATTTTTTTGTAAAATAGAAATAGGTCAATCAGAAATAGATAGTTTATTGCAAAGGTTATCAAAAGAATGGAAACGAGAATTTGAAGTAATAGCAGATATAATACTATTGGCATTAGTGGTGTATGTAGATGAAACCGGATGGAAAGTAGGAGCAAAAAGATGTTATACATGGATATTTTCAACGATAGAGCATGTATTGTTTTTATATGGGCAATCAAGAAAAGAAGAAGTTTTGGATAAAATACTGCCTCGAAGTAGATTTGAAGGAATAGGGGTAACGGATTGTCTTAAAATATATGAGAATAGATTTACCAAATCACAAAAATGCTGGGCGCATTATTTGAGAACAATCATAAAACTTATGCTCATGTATCCGAATAAGAAAAAATACAAAGAATTTTTCGAAGAATTATTTAAATTATTTTGTGAAGGCAGAGAAGCTAAAAAGAAAAAAGAAATGACTGAAGAAGAAAAAGAAGAAAAAGCAGGGGAGTTGGAAACTAAAGTGGATGCATTATGTACCAAAAAACATGTAAAACTAAAGAAAAGATCACGAAAGGATTATCGGGAATTTGTAAATTTGCAAAAAAATTTAGTTCGCAATCTGAATAGTCTATTTACGTTTGTAACTACAAATGCAGAACCAACTAATAACCAGGCAGAACGAGAATTACGACCAATTGCCCAGGCACGAAATAATTATAGGACAAACAAAACTGCGAAAGGAGCTGAAAGAAGATCAATCATAATGACCGTATTGATGTCGCTTAAGAAATCATTACCCGTATTTTCATTGGAATCGATAACTGATGAATGTATTAAATGGAGAGAAGAAAGTAAATCATTATTTCAAAAACAACTCGAATATCTGCAATGGGAAGCTTCTCCTTAAGTTCCAGGCCTTAGATTTTATTCATCTTTTACGACTAAATCATAGTCTGCTTTTTTCGCTAGTCCCGCAAATGTTTAATTACCAGCTACTTTATGTTGACATTTTTATCTTTTTGCTT
>CAYLKB010000203.1:0-1893 GCA_964384165.1 uncultured Methanosarcinales archaeon | reverse complement strand
AGGCTGATCCGTGATGACATGCAGCTGCCGCGAGTGAAGATACGAACCGCCGACCAAAGAACGTAGGCTCACTCACTACTACTATGTCACCAAGGCCCACTTGCCTGTTCCGGGATTCGAACCCGGTAATAATGATATATACTAATATATATATATATATATATATATATATATAGATATATACCCGGTAGTAATGATATATACTAATATTGTGTGCAGCAAGAAGCGACAGAACGTGGACTATCACTGTCAGCCTATACAGCGTGTGATTTAGACACAGTGGATACTATTATGCCGACGAGGTTCAAGCCATCAGCGGTTTGTATTTCATAAAGGTTTTCTAATCCGTATTGTTGGCAATAATTGCTATTTACTGACCACGGCAGTTCGCAGTAGTTAATTCTGCTTCTAATTCTGTTATTCTCGCTTGCATGTTTGCAACACAGTTGCAAAATTAATGAAAAGACCAGCCCTGTATTCAGTGGAGCTAGTTCTAGCCACAAGCCGTAGGATGTAGTCACTTCGTCAAATGAACGATCTACTTACTTGCAATTCAACGTGATGGCAGATGTAGTTTTTGACCGGTGTGAAAAGAGCCTTAGGAATATTATACTTCGGCAAGCGCTGACCGGTAACACACGCTCTGGTGTAAAGGTTACGTAGAATTATTTAAAATCGTTCTGTGCAAAAATAGAGTTACAAACTAACAACTGTAAATGTATTAGACTACTCAATGTTAGAGCGCTACTACAGTTACATATTATCATTATTTTAACAGAACTTGATTAAAATTTAAAAAAATTCAATGATTCGGTTTGACATATTTGCGTGTATTGCTGAACATTTACCATCTCAGCCTGCATTTGCCATAATATTACGAATGTAAACTCAATTAAATATTCAATTAAATATTAAATATTCGTGGATGCATGCTGGAATTACCACTTTGAAGAGGTTTATGATTCATCTAGATATATAATATTAGATCAATGGTCCTGTTTGTGATTTGTTAGACGACACGAAGGAAGTTATGTTCGGATACACTATCATCTCACGTCTACCAGGCGCGTTCCGTTTCATCAACTGCATTCCGTGCTGATCCCAATCCTCCACCATCGTCTCGACCAGAACGTCAGACATCTTCACCAGCAGCAGTTGTTGCAGATGCCATTGATGAGGATTCGGATGATCAGCCAAAGTGTACAGACCTCTGACTGTTTCTCGTCTTCAGTCTGATTTATGGAACACTTTATTAACTGTTCATGTGATACTGAGCTACTATTTTTATTCTCTTTTCTCATTAACTCATTTCTATCCACATGTTATACATTCTCGCTTTTTTTGGAATTTTAATTGAAACATCAGACGGAATGATTGTTTTTTTGTAATTTTAAGTTGACTGGACGTTTATAGTACGAGTCACATACACCGTCGTTTTGTATCTGAATGAGTGATTGAAATAACTCAAATGATGGCTTGAACTAGGATCATCAAGCTATTTTAGCCACTTGCTTTCGCCTGCATTTTGCAAGGAATGTGAGGGCATTCTACAGCATCAGCTGTGCTCTTGTTCACTATGATGTAGGTTTTCTAAGTTGTGCTTATACTCAGCACTACATTGCACACTTGTCCTTCAAGCAAGAAGTACAGCTGAAGATGTTGATACAACCCCAGTATCTTGCAGAAATGATGCACGTTGGATTCAATTTCTGTGGATTGTGTATTTGACTTCGCTTTTTAGCCCACCGATGCCATAGCTGCAAGCTATGCATAGGATGGGCTATTGTCACAGCCTTTTCTGTCGTCTGTCACACTGTGTATTCTGGCCAAACGGTACGAAATAGAGCCATGGTTACTATTAATCACTAATAGGAACCCATACCCAAAACCTCT
>CAYLKB010000202.1:0-1900 GCA_964384165.1 uncultured Methanosarcinales archaeon | reverse complement strand
AGATAATAAATCTAAAAAATAAGAATTAGGGACATATGTCACCTGTCTACACATGGATTTATTTCTAGAAAAATATATAAACAAAATATAAATTAAGTTTATTATGCAGGGTACTAGATTAAATTCGGAAACACATCTTTATTTTGATGAATCTATAGATGGGTATTCAAACACAGCAGCAGGACTTATAATGAGAGCTGCAGGATATGGTTTGAAAATTGCTTATGTGGATTCTTTTGGAAAAGCATCAAAGTTTTTGAATTTTTTGGAGAATTTATCTATTGATTATCAATTTGTAAAGAATTTTAGTAGACTTCATATTGAAACTTTTACATTTAGAAATAAAGAAAAAATTCAAAAGTCAATTATCCCACTTGTTGAGTTTTATAATATTGAGCATGAAATGATGTGGAAATCACTTTTTAATTTTGATTTGGTTGTTTTTGATAATGTTGATTTTGATAATATTAGCAAGTTTAAATTAATAAATATACTTGAGAATAAACCTTCACATACTGAAATTGTAATTACTACAAAAAATAAAGAGGTGTATGATTTATTGAAAGATTATGCATCTTTAGTAAGTTATTATGAAATGAAATCAAAGAAAAATCTTTCTACTGGAAAACTTACTGTACTTACTGGTGATGGTAAAGGAAAGAGCACATATGGTTTTGGTTTTATAATTAGGGAATTTATTAATAAAAATCAAATAAAATTAATATATTTTGACAAGGGGGGAGATTTTTATGGTGAAAGGATTTTTTTTAAGGCTATAAAAGATTTTTCAAAGAAGAATCCAATTTATTCAGGTTTTGATTATGCAGTTACAGGAAAGCAAAGATTTGATGGGAGAACATTTAGATTTGAGAATAATTTTGATGATATTGCAGAGGCTAGGGAAGGATTGATTTTATTAAAAACAGCTTCAAAGAAAAATATTAGTATAGTAGCTGATGAATTGAATACAACTGTTAAAACAAAATTACTAGAACTTGAAAGTATTATTGGAGTATTAAAAGAAGCAAATTCTTCTATTTTAATGACTGGGAGATATTGTCCTAAAGAAATACAGGATATGTCATCAAAAGTAATAAATTTGTTAGAAATAAAACATTATGCAAAGAATGGAAAAGGTGTTAGACAGGGTATTGATTTTTAATTACTATCTTGAAAGAAAAGTTTTCTTTACTATATAATACTGATAAAGTTTTAAATATTTTTTTTAGAAATTAATCTTTATGGGTTTGTTTAGTAAGCATAAAAATGATTCAAAAGCAGATAGTTCTATGGCTCCGCCTGAGCCTCTGCCTTCTGTATCGAGCAAATACGGCGGTATGGACAAGCCTCCTTCCGCTCCGGGTGAAAGTGGTTTTCCTCCTAGTCCTCCAAGTCCTTCTAGTTCTATGGGGTCATCTACAGGTTATGGGGGAATGCAAGCCCCTCCGGTATTTGGACAGAGTTCTCAGATGCCACAGCCAGGTTTAAATGAGATTCCTGATGAAGGAAAATTGTCGCCACCTCCCGTTCCAGGAGGAACTCTTGAAGATATTAAATCTCAAGTTACTGGTGAAGATGGAAGCAATAATTTAGGTAAAAATGATTTATCAAGAGAGGTTATGAATATGGGAGTAAATAATGGTAATAGCGGCAACGATAAGCCGGTTGGTTTGGCATCAAGTTCACATGATGAGTTTGAGGATTTGGCAAGTGATTCCTTGTTTGATTTTTCTGATTTAAATATTGAAAATCCTTCTCAACATGATTCAAATTCGAGAGGTGCAAACATAGATAATCAAAATAGACAGCAAAGTCAAAACCAATTTGATGGTGTTTCTAGACAAAGTAATAATAATAATAATAATAATAATAATAATAATAATAATAATAATAATAATAA
>CAYLKB010000201.1:0-1911 GCA_964384165.1 uncultured Methanosarcinales archaeon | reverse complement strand
TTTTACGCCCATTAAATGCTGAATATGGTAAAGTTGCTCCAGGTTGGGGTACGACACCAATTATGGCTGTAGTAATGGGTGCATTTTTAGTATTTTTACTAATTATTTTACAAATCTATAATTCATCATTAATTATTGAAAATGTAGATGTAGATTGGACAAATGGTATTGTATAATACCTAGAAAAAATAATTTAAAAGGATTTAAAACCCTTTTAAATTATAAAACTTAAATAAATTAAAAATATAAATCTATGGATATTTTAAGTTTAGGGTGGGCTAGTTTAATGACAATGTTTACATTTTCATTAGCTATTACTGTCTGGGCTCGAAATGGTTTCTAATTATTTAAACTTTTTGTAGAATTGAAATTAAAATTATTATGGAACTAATCAAGTCAATATTCCCGTATGCAAATCAAGAAATTATTACGGCAGCTGCTGTATGTTTCTTTATGACTTTATTTGGCCTTTCATTAGGCTTTGCTCTATTAAAAGTTCAGGGTGAATAAAAATTCATTTAATAATAATATGGGATATATTATTATTAAATGAACTCTTCAGTGAATATTTTGTTGATTAGCTTTTGAATATTTTCTTATAAAATTTTATATTAGTATAGAGTTGCCACAACTCTACCTATTCTTTTTTAATTAAACTACCTTAAAAAATATGGGTCGATTTTGAATTTCATCCGTAGCAAACCTAATTTGAGATAAATCTTGTTTTTGAACACTTATTTTAATTAATTTGTCTTTTTGTGCATTCAAAGAAGAATTGTGGTCTTGTTGGATGAAACTAATTCTTCCATATACCGATTGATTATTTTTAGAAATTTTTTCAGAATCAAATATCATTAATAAGATTTCTTCTGTAATAGCTAGTTTTTACAAAAACTAGATCATAATCAGAACCGTATTTAAAGAGTTAAAATAAAATATTTTCTGATATAAATTCAAAGTATATTCAGAGTATACTCCAGATTACTAATTAAATCACAAAAAAATAAAATCAGTATTTCTATATAAAGGTTGAAGAGTATTCTGAGAAGTATCTAAAATACAGCTTAAAACCACTTTATAGATTGAGTAGGTAATATTTTTTAAGATAAACAATAAAATAATATGCTCTAAGGGTCACGAGAAGAGGCCAGAATTTAAAATTCTTAGGGTTTCGCTAATTCTTAAAAGTTTAAACAAAATTTTAATATTCTTAAATCTTTTGAAGAAATTTCATTGTCAGTCCTCAACTCGTTATCAAGTTCTAAGATTCGAATATCACTGAATAAATTTTCAATCAAGATAGTAAAACTTTTTGAATGTGGATCCGATGTGTATGATAAATACTACCATTAGAAATAATTCTCTATTTGCTTTCAATTAAATTATTTTTTTCGAAAAGTTGAACTAATTGAATTAAATAATTTTTAATATTATTTACTTACTGATTAGAAATATGAGGTGAATAAAAACTTAAAAACTTTTGTATAAAAAATTCTTTTTCAACATTTATAGAATGACAAACTTGAAAAAATTTAACTCGAACTTCCAATTGATCTTTTCTAAGTTTTTGTTGAAAAAGATTAGCTAAATAAAAAGAATCCATATAATAAAATGATTCTTCAACTAATCTAATAATCTAACCCTGATTATCCAAATTTTTTGTTTTAAGTTAATAAAAAATCGGGACTGACGAGACTCGAACTCGCAACTTCCGCCGTGACAGGGCGGTGCTCTAACCAATTGAACTACAATCCCACAAATTTATTACGTCTATAGTAATCGAAATCTTAAATATGTCAATATTTTCTTTTAAATCTTTTTTAAGGAGAAACAGGGATTCGAACCCTGGGTACAATAAATTGTACGATAGATTAGCAATCTATTGCTTTCGACCACTCAGCCATTTCTCCT
>CAYLKB010000200.1:0-1917 GCA_964384165.1 uncultured Methanosarcinales archaeon | reverse complement strand
CGCTGTCCAGCGCAACAACCAAATAGTCGTTGCCGTTACTGTAATGCCAAAAATCATTTCGAAGCTTGTTGTTACAAAAAGAAGCGAGACCAGCAATCACAATGACGGTGCCGCCCTAATGAGGTACGGCCGACCACTAGGGACAAAAGAAATTATAAAATAAATGCTGTAAATATACAAGTAACACAGGAAATAAAAGAAGGAAATTACCTTAATATTAGAATAGGCAGTAAATTAGTTAGAGCTCTTGTTGATACTGGCTCATCTTTTTCATTGGTATCTTCGACTCTGGTTGATCGTTTTCGTCTGACAGTAGATCCTGTGGACAGTAAAAGAAAAGTATCTTTGTTTAGTGCTGACGGTTCAAAATTGGAAATAATCGGACAGACTGACTTTCGTTTTGAAATTAATGGACTGTACTTGTATCATACATTTTATGTCGTGTCTAATCTTGTTGAAACTGTGCTGTTGGGTACTGACTTTTTAACAAGAAACTGTTGTATACTTGATTATTCTAAGTCAATAATTAGCATAATGAGTGACTTGGTCAGAGCACCATTACATAGAGAAAGTATTAAAAATTGTTTCGTCAAGACCGTAAAAGCAACATTTATTAAACCATATTCAGAAGCAATTATAAAAGTGTCTTGTGCCAAAAATTATAATAATTTGGATGTTAAATTGGAGCCAATAAGTAATCAACAGTTTAATAAATATGCGGTAGCTAGATCGATTAGCCGAGTTAATAAAAATGAAACTGTTTGTAGAATCTTAAATTGTGAATCAAAAATGTTAATTTTACCGAGAAACAAGAAAATAGCAGTAGTAAATGCAGTTAATGTTAAACGAGATTACTTGGAAATAAAAGAACACGGGAAACCGTTAGAAGAAAAAACAGAGAGTGATCAAACGGAGGAGATGACGGACGAACAATTAGCCATATTTCATGCAGACTACGGTTTCAAGATAAACGATGAATTGACTATAGAACAAAAACGTGAATTATTACAAATTCTTTATTCTTTTCGTTCGGTGTTTGCTAGAAAACTAGAAGATCTTAAACGTTACCCAAATATTGAAATGAAATTACAGGTGAAGCCAGGCAGTCGACCATGGTATAGGAATCAATATAAAATGAGTCAGGACGATGCGATAGAATGTCACAGACAGATAACAGAATTCGAAAAAGCGAACATAATTGAACCTAGTAAGTGTTCAGAGTATAACGTACCAGGTTTTTTGGTTCCAAAGAAGGACAGCAGTGAACGCCGTTATGTTTTGGATTTGAGAGAGGCTAATAAGAATATTGTACCATTTAATGTTCAACTCCCAAATATGGAACAGATTATAAACAATTTAGCCAAGGAACGTGCTATTTATTATAGCAGTATGGATTTAAAATCATCATTTTATCAAATAACTTTAAATGAACAGAGTAGACATTTAATCAGTTTTAGCGACCCATTAACATTGAAACGATACCAATATACAGTAAGTCCAATGGGACTTGGAAACAGTGTAGCCTACACATGCTTGGCCCTTATGGATGCCTTGGGTACTCTATTGGGGCAAGGGATGGTAGCGGTGTATGTCGACGATGTAGCAATTTTTGCTAAGACATGGCAGTCGCATACAGATAGGCTAATTCAGTTATTAAGAACTTTAAAACAAAACAATATCAGTCTTAATCCGAAGAAAACAATTCTAGGCCAATCAAAGATTTCCTTCTTAGGTTTCGAAATTTCCAGAGACGGCGTTCGAATAGACGAATCAAGAGTACGTTTAATGAAAGCCCAACCGATGCCAACTAATAGAAAACAGTTATATAGGTTTTTAGGACTATGTTCGTTTATGCGTCGTTTCATATGTAATTTTGTAAATAAAACGTATCATATGAGACAAAATTTATTAAAAGAC
>CAYLKB010000199.1:1591-1920 GCA_964384165.1 uncultured Methanosarcinales archaeon | reverse complement strand
TTATTATTGTCCGGATCAAAAGAATCAAAATATATTGAATAAAGGTAGAGTGGGGGATACCTGCCATCATCCCTGTACTCAAATTCAGCATAGAGGGAATCAATGTCCTGTACATCAGTCATTAACATAGGGTCCGATTCGTACTTTATCCCGTTGATATGCATGTGCAGGGTATAGGTCCTTCCTACTTCTCCCCTGAAGGTGAGTGAATCAGACGTATAGTAACCGGGACGTGTTTCACTGAAAATACCCACCCTGTCAAGATCGTCCTTTACATATACATGGGCATCCACGAGTGGAGACGATATACCTGAGATACCGACGGGGAT
>CAYLKB010000199.1:0-1581 GCA_964384165.1 uncultured Methanosarcinales archaeon | reverse complement strand
AGAAACCTCGTGGTACATGAAAAAGAGAGGAAAAGAAGTAAATATATAAGGTGAGGGTATTTCATTTGTTGCTAGAATTTGAAGTTATAAGTTACAGAAGGTATAGGCCTTGCAAATACGGATAGTTTATAGCCCTGCACAAGGGAATTGTCGGTCTTGAAATATATGGAATAGACATTATCCCTGCCCAGCAGGTTGTAAACAGAGAAGGTCAGGGTGCTGTGCGCCAGCTTTTTGGATTTCAGGCTGCCGTTGATGGTGAATGACACATCCAGTCGCGAATAATCGGGAATACGGTACCTGTTACGATCGGAATAGTGCAGCACGTCTGCCCCGCCATAGGTGAACGATGCTATGGGATATGTAATTGGCCTTCCCGTGCTGTACACATATGTGCCTGATAAACTGAACCTCCTGGAGAAGATATAATTCAGAATCACAGACAGGTCATGCGGCTTATCGTAGTTGGCAGGGAACCATTCTCCTTTATTTATCCTGTCCTGAATGAAGGGTGTATTGCTACGGATCTCTGTTTTAGAATATGTATAGCTGATCCACCCGTTAAGTCTCCCCTTATCTTTCTTTATCATCATCTCAACACCACCGGCCCTTCCAATAGTATTGATGATGTCAGTCTCGATATTGTCATTCATAAGCAGCCTGGCCCCGCCTTTGAAGTCTATCATATCATCGATCTTCTTGTAATAGCCTTCAATGGAGACCTGTAAATTATTACTGAAGAGCTTGGTGTACAATCCAAGAGCCAGTTGCCGGCCCCTCTGTGGTTTGAGATGTGAATCACTTAAGACCCAGATATCGGTTGGAGACACTGAGGCAGTATTTGATAACTGGTGTAAATACTGTGTGGTGGAATTGTAATTTATTTTCACAGAGCTGGCAGCACCTATAAGATAATTTACCGATAGTCTGAGCTCGGGATTGAAATATTTCTCAATAATTTCACCCTTGCCGAAATGTGTGGTATCAGTGATCGTGGCTTTGGATTTTGAAAAGCCCGGCAGGTAATCGTAAACAGTGGCAGGGCCCAGGGCAAAGAATGAGGATAACCTGACACCGGCATTTAAGGTCAGCCTGTCGGTGATTTTAAACCTCTCGCTGAAAAACAATGCAGGTACTACGGCCCTCTGTCTTTCAACCATGGTACTGAGAACAACCGATGAATCGCCCATGGGCACCAGCTCACCCGGTATAATGCCGTAAATTGCTATATCAAGGCCCATATCTGCCTGGTGCCGGTAACCGGGATACCATGTGAGGTGTGACTTTAGTTCGGAGTAATCAATGTCGTGTAAAAGCTCAAAGGAGTTGTAGATGTCTTTCGTGCTGGATATATTATAATTGTATTTGCTCTTGTTGGCAGAAAATACCGCGAACAGTTTCTCGCTGAAGATATGCCTCCATTTCAGCGACACCAGTGAATTATCATAGGAGTAAAGGGTATCATTATTGAATTTAAATGCATCATGACTTAAGTAAGAGGATAATTCAAGGCTGTTATTCTTGTTTATTTCATGCACCAGCCTCATGTTGGCATCGTAGAATGAAACCTTGCTGTTTCTC
>CAYLKB010000198.1:0-1921 GCA_964384165.1 uncultured Methanosarcinales archaeon | reverse complement strand
AGGCGAGAAAACCATTCAAAGAAGCACTCACCGAATACAATATTGAAATCAGAAGGTCGAAAAGGGCTTCTTTCAATAAATTTGTCGAGGAGATCTCTGATCTTCCAACGGCATCACGATTTTCAAAAGTGATTGGTAAAGGCCATGACAATGGAGTGGGTACGTTGAAAAAGCCGGACGGATCCTTCACAGTGAATTCAGAGGAAACTTTGGAGCTTCTGATGAGGACTCATTTTCCTGAGTGCACTGTGGTAGGCGAAAATAACGACGGATTTTCTAGAGACCCTCCTAGTCTGAACAGGCGCTTTCGACGAATTTGGAAGAGATCTGGAAAAATATTTGGACCTCGGAGAGTCAAGTGGGCGATAAAATCTTTCAAGCCCTTTAAAACCTCAGGTCCAGATGGCATTTTTCCGGCTCTTCTGCAGAAGGGCTTAGATTTGCTGTTGCCCTACTTGGTTCATATCTTTAGGTGGAGCTATTCCTTAGGCCACATTCCAGAGGTATGGCGGCAAGTAAAAGCAATTTTTATTCCCAAGGCGGGAAGGCGGGATAAGGAAGAGCCCAGAGCTTACCGATCAATCAGCCTGTCGTCGTTCCTGTTGAAATCAATGGAAAAAATCATTGATTCCAAGATCAGGTTGGGAGTACTGGCTCATAGACCATTGCACCCAAAGCAATGTGCTTATCAGCCAGGTAAGTCAACAGTGACCGCGCTTCACCATGTGGTGAAAAGAATTGAGACTGCGCTTCATTACAAGGAGATCGCTCTAACAGCTTTTCTGGATATCGAAGCAGCCTTTGATCGGACGGGGTTTGTTTCTATAGAGCGTGCTGCTCTAAGAAGAGGCATAGAGCCACAGATGGTCAAATGGATTGTGGAGATGCTTAAGTCCAGGGTTGTGAGTGCTCAACTTGGTGATGCAGAGGTTTCAGTGCGAACTACTCGAGGATGTCCTCAAGGAGGGGTCCTTTCACCCCTATTGTGGTCCTTAGTAGTTGACGGTCTTCTTCGTGAACTTGAGCGCGCGGGCTTTGAAGTCATCGCTTATGCTGACGATTTAGTCATAATTGTGAGAGGTAAATACGATTCGGACCTATCGGAAAGAATCCAAAGTGCCCTCGATATTGTCTGGAATTGGTGTCAGGCTGAAGGATTGGGTGTAAACGCCAACAAAACAGTCCTAATTCCTTTCACTAGAAAGACGAAGTTTGCGATTCAAGAACCAACACTTGGAGGCGTTACCCTTTCATTTGAAAAGGAGACAAAATACCTCGGTGTAATTCTGGATCAAAAACTGACATGGAATTCTCACTTAAGGCATGTGAAGGCGAAAGCAACCAAATGCTTTATGTCCTGTAAAAGCCTTGTGGGGAAGAAATGGGGATTGAAGCCCAAAATGATGCGTTGGTTATATATGGCAGTTGTGAGGCCAATGATAACTTATGCATCATTTATCTGGTGGGCCAAGACGGAACAGATCACGGCACAGGATGAGTTGACAAAACTGCAACGACTTGCGTGTCTTGCAATAACTGGTGCAATTGGTAGTACACCAAATGTTGCTCTTCAAGCATTTTTAAATCTCCCTCCTTTGCATGTTTTAGTGCAAAAGGAAGCTGCTCAAACGGCTTTTGGTTTCATGAAAGAGTTTGGGTACAGGCCTGGAGATTTTAGGGGTCATCTAAAGATATGCGAGCGGGTGTCTTCACTCATAGACCTACAGCTCGTATCTGATGACCAGCCAGTGCGCTACAATTTTCAGTTGCCATTCGATGTGGTTATACCCAAACGAACCGAGTGGACGACTGGCTTTCCATATGACGGGGAGAATGCTATGGTATACTATACGGATGGCTCTAAGATGGTTGAAGGTGTGGGCTATGGTGTTTTTGGACCTAATTTGAGGATCTATGGCGC
>CAYLKB010000197.1:0-1933 GCA_964384165.1 uncultured Methanosarcinales archaeon | reverse complement strand
ACCCACGGGAAAGATGTGTTTAGGTATAGAGTTGAACCCAGCCAGATACCTACTTCAGTCCTAGAAGACGATGAGCCGACTAGAAGAGAACTGCTTAGCACCATCATGAGAGTCTACGACCCTACAGGACAGCTGGCTCATTTTCTGGTACAGGGACGGAAATTATTTCAAGACACCTGCAGGTCTGGCACCGGATGGGATCAAACAATCTCTTTTGAAACGCGCGAAGGACTCAAACGGTGGATGCATGACCTTTTGAACGTGATCGTGGAGTTAGAAATCCCTCGGTGCTACTTTTCAATTGACCCATCTCATGCCTCGATACAGCTCCACGTATTTACGGACGCCTCCGACGACGCCATGGCCACCTCGGCGTATTTCCGACTACAGAATGGGGACCACGTAGAAGTCGTGCAAGTAATGGCGAAGTCGAAAACGATGCCACTTAAGCCTTGGACCACCCCCCAAGCCGAACTGGTTGCCGCCGTGCTCGGAGTCCGAATAGCCAAACAAATCACGCAGTACCACACCTTCATTATTGAATCCGTAACGTTCTGGACCGATTCCACCTGCGTATTGGCACAGATTGGAACCCAGAAAAAGCTCAAGCCCTTTTTTGCTTCTCGCGTGAAAGAGATTTTAGAGTCCTCGAGACCAGAACAATGGCGCTACGTGCCTTCGAAGCAAAACCCGGCAGACTATGGAACCAAATGGCACCGTGACAGCCTGAGCCCTACGAACATATGGTTCAAAGGTCCACCGTTCCTATTGAAAGAATCTTCACAATGGCCGGTGTTGGGCAGAGATTCCGAAGAAGAAAGCACCATGGTCCTGCTGAATTTTATCCATCAGATACAGACTCAACCTCGCTACTTTCCCCTGATGCGAGATATAAGACCTTCTAGAGCGGAGAGATGGACAAAATTGAGGAGAATCATAGCCTATCGGATCCGCTTCCTCAAGAGGTGTTTCTTGAAGCGAAGCCCTCAAGAGGAATATCTATCCGTGGAAGACCTTGAGGAAGCAGAGAACTACATCTACGCGAGCATCCAATATGACGCATTCCGTGAAGAATTCGAGATTCTAAGCGCAGAGGAAAGCGTTGAAGGAACCAGTCGCCTCGGAGCATTATCCCCCGCTTTAGACCGCTATGGCCTGATCAGGATGGACTCTAGAATCCAAAACGCTCCCTTATCTTACAAGAGCCGAAACCCGATAATTTTGCCCGACAAACATCCCCTTGTTGACCTGCTCATACGCCATTTCCATGAATTGTACCTGCACCAGGGAGAGGACAAAGTAATCGGAGCCTTGCGAACCCGAGTCTGGATTTTGAATATCCGGTCAGCAGTGAAAAGGATCGCCTTCAACTGTATGTTGTATCGAAATCGTAGAGCCCGAGTACGGATGCCTAGGATTGGTAACCTCCCGGATTACCGCGTGAGACCCTCCGATTACGCCTTTGAACATACCGGCGTGGACATGTTTGGACCAGTTTACATGGCGTTTGGAAGAGGTGTGGTCAAAAGATGGGTTTTGCTCTTTGTCTGCATGTACACTCGAGCCATTCACAAGGAGTAGGTTATGAACGCTACCGCTGATGAGGTTTTACGAGCCTTGAACGATTTTGAAGCCCGAAGAGGCAAGCGAAAACATTTGTATTCCGACCTCGGGTCCAACTTTCAAGGAGCAAAGAATATTTTTCATAAAGACCTCCTTGCGCTGAAAAGAGAACTAGGACCACGAGTGGCTGACGAGTTTTCCATGATGTGGCACTTTAACCCGGTTGCCACCCCGCATTTTGGCGGGACTTGGGAAAGGATGATCCAGGCGGTGAAAAAGGCTCTTTCGATGATGAATTCTCTGTCTCGGCGGCCTCAGGAGCATATCTTCAGAAGTGCGCTGATTCAAGTGGAACGTATGGTGAACTCCA
>CAYLKB010000196.1:0-1940 GCA_964384165.1 uncultured Methanosarcinales archaeon | reverse complement strand
GTAAAGCTTATAATCGATAAGGATATCGGTCTCCATGGTGCGCCGGCGTTTCCGGATCACTTTCCCCTGATCTGAGGTATAAGCTGACGTTTTCCCACTGAAGAAATTCCTTATTTCTTCAAGCAGGATCCTGTTCTCATTTTCCATCCCGACAGATATTCTCAGGCAGCCCCCGCATAATGGCATATCTGAGCGATCGCGCACGACTATGCCCTTCCCGAGCAGGTAACTATAAAGCCCTTTGGGATCATCAAGTTTCACGAGGATAAAGTTGGCATCGGAGGGGTAGATTGTTTTTATACCATCGATATTCTTTAGATCTGCAATAAGTTTCTCCCTGTTCCTGATTATCCTTTCGACCCGTGATCTGTATACCTCCTTCCTCTCCAGTGCATCCAGGCCCGCCTGTATGGTAAGGGTATTTACGTTATAGGGCATTTTTATTGTATTCAGCACTTTCACCAGACCGGGGTGACCGAAGCCCAGGCCCAGCCTTGCCCCTGCCATAGCCCAGGCCTTGGAGAATGTGCGAAGTATAAAAATGTTTTCAAATTTTTCGATAAGGGAGAGGAAGCCATCTGTTCCTGAGAAATCAATATAGGCTTCGTCAATAACAACAAGGCCATTGAATTTCCCGGTCAGCCTCATCACTTCACTTTCAGGGGCCAGCTTACCGGTGGGATTATTTGGTGAGCAGATAAAAACAATTCGAGTGTCATTATCAAGGGCTTCAATAATATCATCTGCAGTGAAGTTGAAATCCTCATCGGGCAGGACTTCTTTAACAAGCACGTTATTGATTGCTGCCACCACATTATACATTCCATAGGTGGGTGGGATGGTAATAATATTTGACTTACCCGGAATGGTAGTTGCCCTGACCAGGAGATCGAGTATCTCGTCACTTCCATTACCGGCAATTATCCTGTCCATATCAAGACCTGTGCTACCTGAAATTCTCTCCTTTAGTTCGGTCTGCAAAGGATCGGGATACCGGTTCAAGCCCGTAAGACCCCTGAATGATGTACCATAGGGATTTTCATTGGCATCGAGATAGATCCTGGCATTGCCTTTAAACTCGCTCCTTGCCGATGAGTAGGGCTTCATTGTAAGGAGGTCGGGGCGGATTATGTTTTTCATTTTGTTAATCTTATTCTTACTGCATTTGCATGGGCGTCGAGTTTTTCTGCTGCGGCCATTATTTCGACACGTGGTCCTATGGCTGCCAGCCCGCTTTCAGACACTTTCTGGAAGGTGATTTTTTTCAGGAAACTATCCAGTGACACACCGCTCCATGCCTTGGCGAAGCCGTTGGTGGGCAGTGTATGGTTTGTTCCGGAGGCATAGTCCCCCACGCTTTCGGGGCTGTAGTTACCCAGGAATACCGAGCCTGCATTTACAAGCTTATCAGCCATTCCTTCAGGGTCTTTCACTGACAGGATAAGGTGTTCAGGGGCATAATCGTTCATCACTTCAACAAGCTCTTTCATCCCGGGCATTATGATCACCGCGGAACCTTCAAGTGCCTTATCAATAATTTCTTTTCTTGAAAGATTCTCCTTTTGTTTTTCTATTTCCCTTACAAGTTTTTCAGCGATGTCTCTTTCGGTAGTCAGCAGCACTGCCTGGCTGTCGGGGCCATGTTCTGCCTGTGACAGCATATCAGCGGCAATAAAGGAAGGTTCAGCTGTTTTATCGGCCACTATCATCACCTCGGAGGGGCCGGCGGGCAGGTCTATTGCTATCCCTTCCTTTGCGGCAAGCTGTTTTGCGGCGGTCACATACTGGTTTCCCGGTCCAAAGATCTTATCCACTTTCGGGACTGATTCCGTCCCGAAGGCCATGGCGGCCACAGCCTGTATCCCTCCTGCCCGGAATATTTTGGTAACACCGGTAAGGGATGCGGCATAGAGGATGACAGGGTTTATCTCACCGTTGGT
>CAYLKB010000195.1:0-1958 GCA_964384165.1 uncultured Methanosarcinales archaeon | reverse complement strand
GGGGCTTAACTTTAAACGATGACTAAAAATCCGTCTTGAAGAATTGCGTAATACCCCATCATTTATGGTGGGGATAGCAATTCTTAGGATTTTTAATTTATTTAAAAGACCTAAGGTAAGTCCCGATGCCCAGATGTGCAGTGTAAGTGAAATATCATAGCATCTAAGAATTTTTAAAGTTGGAGATATGGAGTATGTAATATTGACTGGAATCTTAAAATAAAATTTATCTATTATTGCTTGAATTGACACTATTAAAAAATGATATTTTGGACAGAGCATTTTATTTTTTAAATAAATATATTAGTATAAAAATAGTATTAGTATTAGTATTTTATTATATTATATTCTATTATATTCTTGAAATGTTTTTATTATTTAATATGTTTTAAGAAATATCTGAAGTAAATAAGGTAATTTATTAAAAATTATTTTAATAAAACGCCTTGAAGAGTTCCTGTTTGTCCAGGCCTTGAAGTAATTCTTACATCGCCTTTTTCAGTTTTAACAATACATCCTTTTGTTATAATGTTTCTTCTTGTGTAATTTACATTGGATGGGTTGTTTACAACGCTGATTATTTTTTGTTTTGATGTTTTACCATCAGTTGTAACATATACATTTTCATCAGATAAAATTGATGTTTTAATTATTCCACCTTTAGCTCTTTTTGTTTTAACTCTTTTTGGTGCAATAGATGTATTTGAAAAGATTCCTCCAAGATCACTTAGTCTTTTTTTCCTAAGTGCAACATATCTTTTACCGCTTACTTTTCTGTTTGATCTTAATTGGTCTTTTGCCATTTTATCTTAATCTCCTATTGTTTGACCTTAAAGATGGTCTAGCTTTTTCACTTCCAATTCCTTTTTTGTTAAGGCCTCTGGATTTTTTTGCTGATGATGTTAATGCTCTTGATGCTCTTTTAGTGTGTTTGTTTGAAATAACCCAATTAATTTCTTTGTCAGATATTATTTGAGGGTGGTAAACATCAACCATTATCATTTCATACCAGTAGTATTTTTCGTCTTGAGCTACCCAGTATGAATTTATTACTTCTAGATTAGGGAATCTTTTTTCAGCTTTTTCTTCAGCTATCCATTGGTAATTTTTTGATTGTGATATTTTTGTTGATTGATTTCCACCATCTCTACCTTTAATATCTTTTGGATTACTTTTACCACCTCTAACAACTCTTACTCTTGCTATTACAAATCCTTGTTTTGCTTTGTAACCTAGTGCTCTTGCTCTATCAATTCTTGTTGGTTTTTCAAGTCTTGTTACTACATTTTCTCTTCTATAATTGAAGAGCATATCTTTATACTGTTGACCAAGAGTTTCTCTTGGTTTTTTCCATGTCTCTTTTAGATATTTTAAGTATCCCATTTTTATTAATTCAATTATGAATTTTAAATTAAATTACCATAATTATTATTATTATTATTATTATTTATGTTAATTTGAATATTGATTCTTTCGAACCATTTTTTATAGAATTAAATTAAGCTTTTCCGCTCAAGCATTGTCTATCATCGCCAAGTTGCTTACATTTAATTTATTAAAACAAATGATATTTTATTTAAAAAGCTTGTGAAATTATGGTTTTGTCTTAGAATATTATTTTTATAATGATGTTGATATGAGCAATTATATTTTTTTTATAGTCGTTCACAAAAGTTTTTCCTGCAGTCATTCATTTTCATTCATTCGGGACACTTTAAGTAATTACTTAAAGAGTTTTGTGTCCTCTCCACTTAGCTTTGCTCGCTCAGCTATAAAAGTGTTCTTAGAAGTTAATAACTTCTGCGGAGCACGATATAAAAGATTTTGGCAATTTATTAATGAATTATTGGTTGTTGCGCAAGATTATGGTTTATACAATATATTTTAGTAATGAGTATCTTACAACCCAAGTTTGACAGAAAATTAGAAATATAAGTTAGGTTTGAGAATTTTACTAT
>CAYLKB010000194.1:0-1969 GCA_964384165.1 uncultured Methanosarcinales archaeon | reverse complement strand
CTACAGTATCTCTGTCAGGATGTTCAGTGATGACCTGCTTCTCGATATGTTGAGTATTTACGAACTGCCCGGGGATCATATTCACGATCATGTTTACAAGGGGCCGGATGAGCTGTATGAAAAATACATTAACGAGAGACTTGAGATCAGGATAAACGGTGAAAAGCACACTGCACGACTGCTCCAGGCAGAAAAGCTTGAGATTGAGACAATAATGCGTCTTTTTATTGATTTTAAGGGGGAGGTTGACAGCATCGATGTAAGTAATACCATATTAACGGGTATCTTTATGGACCAGGTAAACCTTTTTATCTACAAGGATGAGAATAATGAATTTCCCATTCGTTTTACCTTTAATCATTCAAGTGAGAAACTGAACCTGGCGCAAGCGGATTAACAACTGTAAAGACCACATGATGAAATATGCATTCTCAATATTGATATTTTTCACCTTCGTTTTCAGTGCATACAGTACACACAACAGGGCCGGTGAAATTACATACCGGCAGTTATCAGACCTGACATATGAGGTTACCATAACTACCTTTACCTATGTTCTCAGCCAGGCCGCCAGGGATTTTCTGGATGTTAACTGGGGCGATGGCACAATATCTACAGCCCAGCGAAATACCAAGCTGCAGCTTCCCAATTATTACCAGAAAAATGTTTACACAGTCCAGCATACTTACCCCGGCCCGGGAGTATACAAGATTGTTGTCCAGGATCCCAACAGGAATTATGGTATACAGAATATCCCCAACTCGGTAAATGTGGTTTTTTCCATATCCACAATTCTGATGGTCAACCCGGGGATGGGTTTTAACAGCACCCCGGTGCTCTTGAATCCGCCCTATGACAAGGCTGCACTGGGATATACATTTATTCATAACCCCGGGGCTTTTGACCCCGACGGAGACAGCCTTTCATATAAGCTGACCATATGTACAAAGGAAGATGGTAAGCCCATAGAGAATTATTCTTTCCCCCCGACATCAAATGTGTTCTATGTTGACAGTATTAGTGGTGACCTTGTCTGGGACGCGCCTAACCAGCTGGGGACTTATAATGTGGCTATGGAAATAAACGAATGGCGTAATGGAATTAAAATAGGTGTGGTGGTCAGGGACATGCAAATAGAGGTATATGAAACTGACAATAATCCTCCCGAAAACGCACCCTTGCGTGATTTCTGCATTGAAGCAGGTGATACACTGGAATATTCAGTCAGTGCTACTGATCCTGATAACGATATGATCAGCCTTCTGTCAACATCCGGCATCTATACCCTTGATGAGTGCCCTGCAGAATTTATTACTCTTAGTTCCGAACCCGGCCTATCCACCGGCTTACTGACATGGGGCGCCTGCCATGAGGCTGTCAGGGAACAACCATATGATGTGCTTATCAAGTCAGAAGATAATAATGACGACCTTGAACTTTTCGACCTTGATAATTTCAGGATCAAGGTGCTGGGGCCATCACCTGTTCTCACCGATGCGAGTCCCACCGGGAAATATATACGCTTAAGCTGGGAGCTATATGATTCGGATTACGTAGAAGGCTTTAATATTTACAGAAAAGAAGAGGCAACGGATTTTCAGCCTGATAGTTGCACACATGGTATACCTGCTGAATACGGATTTGAAAAAGTAGGCTTTGCCGGCGGTGCATCCACCGCTGCCTTTATTGACACCAATGACGGTGAAGGCCTTGAATCAGGTGTGGTTTATGCCTATCGCATAGTGGCTGTTTATCCCAATGGCACCGAAAGCAAGGCATCGAATGAGATCTCCTCTGCCCTGATTACCGGTGTGCCTCTAATTACGAATGTGAGTGTCCTGAATACAAGCCCTGCTGATGGTGAAATATATATTGCATGGGCTAAACCTGAAAACCTGGACACCATACCGGCTGCCGGACCCTATGAATATATTATCTACCGTGCTGAAGGGTATATGGGAAGTGATTT
>CAYLKB010000193.1:0-1973 GCA_964384165.1 uncultured Methanosarcinales archaeon | reverse complement strand
AACTTAATTTTTTATAAAAAAATTTTATTTTGAAACAAAAAGGTTCATCTACTGGAATTAATAAAAAATATTATAAACTTAAATTTTAAATTTAATATCATATGAGTAATATTTTGCATAATAATTTGAATAAACTAAATAATATGAATATAAAAAAATGGTCATTTATTGCAATTATAATAATCTTTTTCTCATTATTATTATATTCAATATATGTTTTCAATATGGAGAAGTTCACTAACGATGTGGATACCCATATTTATGCTCAAGATAATTTTGAACAAGGTTCAACAGCATCAATGCGAGTAGTTACTTTAGATTATAGCACAGGGGAACCTTTGCTTAATTCTAATGTAAAAATTGAAATTGAAAGTGATCAAGGTGATAAAGTTCTTCTTTATGAGGGAGAAACAAATTCAAATGGCTTACAAGAAATTAATTTTACATTTCCGGAATATCTTAATGGAGATTATGAATTAAAAATAACTACAAAATCATCAAAAGGAAAAGATGTTTTAATTAAACCTATTTTTATTGAAAGAAAACATAAAATATTATTGAGTTCTGATAAACCTATATATCAACCATCTCAAGTAATTCATTTAAGAGCTTTAGTTACTAATTCTGGAAACTTAAAACCTCTTGAAATGCAGGAAGTAACATTTGAGATTGAAGACTCTAAAGGAAATAAAGTATTCAAGAAAATAATTAATACTTCAGAGTTTGGGATTGCTTCAACAAATTTTACTCTTGCAAATGAATTAAATTTAGGAAAATATACATTAAGGGCTATTGTTAATGAAGAAAATACTGAAAAAACTGTTGAAGTAAAGAAATATGTATTACCTAAATTTAAAATTGGTTTCTCAACTTCAAAAACATATTATTTGCCTAATGAATTATTGAAAGGTTCTATTGATTCGATGTATTTTTTTGGAAAACCAGTAAATAATGCTAATGTTAGTATAGATATTTATACGTATGAAGTTGATATGAAAAAGATTGGTGAGATTACAGGTTATACTAATAATGATGGAAAATATTCTTTTGAATATCAACTACCTAAGTATTTTGTAGGTATTCCACTTGAAAAAGGTTCATCGTTATTGTTTTTTAATATAAGTGTAATTGATAATGCAGGCCATAGTGAAGAAGTATTGCAATCAGTACCAATTGCTCAAAACCCAATTGAAATTGAATTAATTCCAGAGAGCGGTCTATTTGAAGAAAATTTAGAGAATATTGTATATGTTGTTACAACTTATCCAGATGGAAGAGCAGCAGAGTCTAGTGTTACTATTGATGGTAAAACAATTCAAACAAATTCATTTGGTATTGGCGAATTAAAAATAGTACCTACAAGTCAATATTTGAAATTATTTGTTAGCGCAACAGATTCAAAAGGAAATAAAGGTAGTAAAGAATTTAATTTTCCAGAAGATTATATTAAAAATCCTCAAAACGAAAATGACATGGCAAGAAATAATAGATATTCTCAATATAGAGATAGTTCAGAGAATATTTTATTAAGAGTTGATAAATCAATTTTTGAAGTTGGAGATACTATTAATTTGGAAGTATTTTCAACAAGAGATAAGGGGACTGCATATATTGATGTAATTAAAAATAAACAAACTATTTTAACAAAAGTAGTAGACATTAAAGATAGTAAAGGAAGTCTTGCTCTAGATATTGATAATTCAATGAGTGGAAGTTTAGAAATTAATGTTTATAAGATTTTAAGAGATACAAATATTGTTAGAGATTCAAGAAATGTATTTGTTAATAATCGTAATGATATTAATGTTGATATTTTAAAAGATAAGGATGTTTATGAACCAGGTGATGAGGCAACAATTACTTTTACAACTTCAAAAGATGGCAGTCCTATTGTGAGTGCTATTGGCCTTGATATAGTCACGGATTTTGCATGCTCGTAATTTAGAAAAGTAGTAACAGAAAAATTCGAAAAC
>CAYLKB010000192.1:0-1976 GCA_964384165.1 uncultured Methanosarcinales archaeon | reverse complement strand
GGAGATTATGTTTTTTGGCTTAAGCCTATAAACGTGAATAGTTACCCCCGGTAAGCACTCACTGAGGGGTATAAGAAGGGGCACCAAAAACGACTTGACAGAAAAATGGGTGAAGAAAAAAAAGCCTATATTTAAGCATATAGAAAAGAAAAAGAGATAAATGAAAAAAATTTTTATAGAGAAAATAAAGCTATGAATATGCAAATAAAAGGTGCTCAAAAAGAACACAGCTAAAAGAGCTGAACAATAGTAAAAAAGTATATGTTAAAACAATACTTTTAGGCTTATTTAAGCTTTTAAAGTTGTATTTTTTTGCTAAACTAAAAACAAGTATTAAAAAAAATAATGATAAAAATTCCCGAAGAAGAAATCCGGCGACGGATGAAAAAACTCAGTAATTATGAAAATGTATTATACCCTCTTTTAAAAGAAAGGAGTGATAAATTGCGTGCAGAAAATAGAGAATTGAAAGACAAAATAAAAGACATGAAAAAAAAGGATAAGTTGATAGAAAAATTATTATTGGAATTGGAAGAATTAAAAGCGATGAAGTTTGGGAAGAAGAGAGAAAATCCGGTAAAAATAAAGGCATTACCTCAAACAGAAGAAAAAAGCAAAAAGAAGAAACGGTCAAAGGAGAGCTATAGAAGAAAAAAGCCGAAACCGGAAAAAATAACAGATAGATTACGAATGGAGATAAATGAATGTCCTGAATGCGGAAGTACATTGGAAGAGAAAAAAGAATATACGCATTATCGGGAAGATTTGTATGAAGTGGAGAATTTAATAGAAAGTGCAAAAAAGATAGTAGAAACAATAGTTGAAAGTGGAAAATGTCCAATGTGCGAAACACGTTATTATGGAATGGCAGTTCCAAAACAAAAAGTAATAATCGGTCCGAATATCCGAAGTCTGGTAGTATATTTTATAATAGTTCAGGGGCTGAGTTACAAAGAAACACTCAAAAGCCTCAAACATCAATACGGGATAGAGATAAGCGATGGCGAACTGATAAACATTCTGGAAGGAGAAAGTAATCTGGTAACACCATACTATAATTATCTATGGGAGGAATTGGAACAAGAATCTGGAGCACACTATGATGAAACAGTCTGGAAAACAAAGAGTAAAGGTAAGGAAATAAGAGAAGGAAATTATTGTTGGGTAAAAATAGGAGCAATAAGCAATAATTTATTATTATGGTTTGGAAAAAGCAGAGGTAAAGGGGTAGCTGAAAAATTAAGAGGAAGAAAAGAAGGTTCAATAGGAATAAGTGATGATTATGGAAGTTATAAAAATTGTTTTGATCATCATCAGTTATGCTGGGCACATCCGCACCGGAAATTGAGAGATTTGGCGGAAAGTGGGAGTTTGTCAGGAAAAACGAGAAAAGTGTGTAAAAAAGTTTTTAAAAAATTTGGAAAGATTTATAAAAAGGCAGAAGAAGTAAAGAAAAAATTATTTTTAGAGGACTGGCCGGAAGCAAAAAAAATGGAAGAGCGTATCAAACTTGAAAAAGATTTTGAGAGTTTATTTAAGCCTGATGAAGATGACCCTGAAAAATTGAAAACGATTCGACAAAGATTAAAAGAAAGAAAAGATCGATATTTTACGTTTTTCGATTTTCCTTATTTGCCATTGGATAACAATAAAGCAGAACGAGCTTTGAGAAAGATAGTATTAAAACGAAAAAAGTCTTTTGGTTGTCAGTCTGCCAGAGGGGCTAATGTGCTTTCGATTTTATACTCGGTGGTATTTTCTTTGTTAAAATCGAATCCAGATGAAAATTTTTTCAAATTGTATCGCGAAGTTACTGAGCTTGAGCCTTTAAATTCAGAAGATTAAATTAGATCTTTAGACTTCGCTTCGTTACGCTCGAGATGACACGAGCGACCTCAGTGAGTGCTTACGTCTTAATTATTTGACAAAAACATTAAAAAATGTGACATTGTAAAATAAGCATAATATGTATGCGT
>CAYLKB010000191.1:0-1983 GCA_964384165.1 uncultured Methanosarcinales archaeon | reverse complement strand
ATGCCGGGTACCGCCCGGATGATGGCGCGGCGAGTTGGACGTGGCAGCAATTTTAGTGTCACCGACCCGGAAACCAACATTGACTTAGGTACTGCCTATCTTGCGAATATGCTTGAGGATTTTGACGGCAACTATGTTTTAGCGACTGCGGCTTATAATGCCGGCCCGGGGCGGTCGCGGGCTTGGCAGCATCTGGTTGAATTACCGGCAGATATTTGGATTGAGCGGATTCCGTTCCAAGAAACCCGCCAATATGTCAAACGGGTGATGGAATACATGGTGGTTTTTGATTGGCAGTTAAACAACGGCAGCTACGGACGCATTTCCGAGCGCGTCAACGTCATTCCGCCGCGATAAGCCTTTATGCAGCAAACCTCCTGGATTTTAATCGACACCGAAAGCACCGGACTGCGTGCGCCGATTTTTGTTGTGGAATTGGCCGCGCAACGTATGCGGGGATGGGAAGCCGATGGCGCAGCTTTTCGCCGCTTGTTGCATCAGAAAGTGGACATACCCGAGGCTGCGTCGCGGCTACACGGTTACACGCCGGAAATTTTGGCACGGGATGGCGACGACGCTTGGCGCGTATATGAGGACTTTGCCGACTATACGCAGGGGTTGCCGCTAGTGGCCTATAACCTACGCCAGCATTGGGATGCGGTATTGCTGCCGGAGTGGGCGCGTTTGGGCGTTGCGCCCATTGGCGTGCGCGGCTTTTGCGCCTATCACTTGGCACAGCGGCTGCTTGATCCGCTGCCAACGGGCAAACTGTCAACCCTGCGGCAATTGTATCAACTGCCGGAGCGGGAGGCGCCTACGGCATTAGGCAAAGTCGAGACGGTGATTGATCTGATGGCGCAAGTGTTACGCCCGCTTGCCGAGCAGCGCGGTTTGTGCAGTTGGGAGGCGATCCAACAATACACCGAAGCCGATTGGTATCCGTCGCGTATCGCCTTTGGCAAATACAAAGGCCGCGATTTTCGTGATGCCCGCACCGACAACGCCTTGTTGGCTTGGCTGCAATGGTTGGCGCAGGCGAACCATGCCAACAGCGCGGCGATGGGACAGTGGTATTTGGCACACTTGCAGCAAAGCGAGGCTGCTGACGCCGACACCTTCGCCACTGCCGATGCAGCCGTAGCCGTAGGTATTGGTTTGGTCAGCTACCGCGATGCGGAATGGGAAAGACGCAAGCAGTTGATCGCCGCCGCCCGTGAACGCCTGGCCGAACTGGAAAGCGACTATGCCCGTGAGCGCCACGCCGTCGAGGTGACGCAAGCGCAACTGTTTAGTTTATTGCGCGAGCGCTATCAAGCGCGCGACCGTTTACGCTTGATCATTGAATACCGTCAACTTTTCCTCGATACCTTACTGCGAAAAGGCGAAGAGGAAGCCGCCCAGGTTAGCGAAGACTTTGCCAACGCCAAGCAGCAAAACGACGCCGATTATGAAGAAGCCGGTCAGCAAGCGGCTAAAAAACACGACCTCAGCGACGCGCAACAGCAGGAAATCAAAGCGCTGTGGAAAAAACTGGTGCGCGTCTATCATCCTGATCGCTTTGCCCAACACCCTGAAAAACAACAAGCCTATGACCGGCTGACGCAGATCATCAACCAAGCCAAAGACCAAGGCGACATGGAACGGCTGCGGGAAATTGCTGACGATCCACAGGGCTTTATGCAGCGGCAAGGACTCGGGATGCTGGACTTCAGCGATGAACGGGATATAGCGCAATTAGACAAACTGTATCAAAGCCTGCAAAGCGAAATCGCCCGCTTGCTAGAAGCGCTGGAGGCTTTGCGTATTGACCCGGCCTACGAACTGCATCGCCTGACAACACAAGACCCGCATTATCTTCAAACCGTCGCCAACAAACACGCACGCCTGCTTGACCTTGAACTTGCCCAACTGACGCAACACGCCGAAGCCTTGGCGGCAGAAATTAAGGATTTGACTGGAAACGATGACCACAACTTTTAAGTC
>CAYLKB010000190.1:0-1992 GCA_964384165.1 uncultured Methanosarcinales archaeon | reverse complement strand
TGATAAACTTTCGCTGTTGTTGCTGTCTGTTACAAGCAATTCAGTATCAATAGTTTAAAGTAATATCTGCGTAATTTTTTAAAAACAATAAACTTTTTATGTCAAAAAATTTGTGTTTTCCCTTCTATCTTACGTATGTTTGCATCATCAGTACTGACAAATATATTTTAAATCATCTTTAAATTTTTCAAAAACCTTGGTATGAAAAAGATACTTTTATATTTGTTCGTTTTTGTGTGCTTCGTTTCGTGTTCGACTCATGAGGATGTCGTTGAAAATCCGTTGAACACATTGCAACCCGATACAGATGATATTGCATATGCAAAGAAACATCTAAAAGTTTTAGGAGAATTTGCTTCAGAATTAGCAAATACAGATAATAGTTATAGAAATTTAATCTATAACGAAGTAGAAAAGAGATTTGATGGAGAATATAATGTATTATTTCAAACCATAGATTCAATACTTTTTTCGGATAAAGTACCTTATTCTATTGCAAGAACAGAAACAGAAAGTTATAAAGTGGCATTAAAAGCATTTTTAAATAAAGAAGGCATCAATTATTTTTCTCAAATCTATATTCCATTTTATGAAGAGTTACAAAAACGTAAAGCAAAACCTAATTATCAACAGAAATCTCCTGTTATTATACTTCTTGCAGGAGATAGCCAGCAAGATGTTTTTGAGGGTTATCAACTTGAGGATGGAAAATTTGATAAAACTCGTTTTCTTATTGATGAGTCTTATGCTCGAAACCATGAGGTATGGGTAATATCCTTAAATGAAAGATATTTTGGAAAACAGACATCTAACTTAGATTATTACAACACAAATGGACGAATTGAGGCATCAGCAAGTGCTTGGATTGAAAACATGAAATGTAAGTGTCATAAAGAAACATGGGCTGCGGGAGGTAGTGAGGTTAATATGATTACTGTCTTTAGTGATTGGGGATTTTATCATGATGATACTGAGGTTAATACATATGGTGGTGGTGACTATGAAGGAGGAAATATTAAAAAGTTTGAGCGAAAAGATGTAAAAAACAAGACGCAAAGAACTGTAAATTTTCCCTTACTAAATCATTGGGATGCTAGAATGCCCAATACTCCTTATGCTTCTTATGTTATTTTTGAATATGATACTTGGCCTACTGGACTGAAAAAAGTAACATGGAATACTGGAGGGCAGAATTATACAAGAGAATATCGTTCTGCTGATGACTACTACGATATGAGTTCCGTATCCAAAACTTTTCTCCACGGATATACTGTTAATAACAGTTGTATAGAATGGAACGGACTATATTATTAATTAAATTAAACAGGTGGATAGTTATTGTCTGCCTGTTTTGTTTTTTGAGTATCTCAAATGTATATGCTCAAATAAATATCACACCTTCTGTGGGTATTACATGGCGAAGTACAGCAATGAATTACTTTAACTTTAAGGGACTGAGAAAATATGACCTAAGAGTTCCTTATAGTTATGAAGCAAATGTACAAGGCTTTAGTATAACACCCAGTGTAGGGCTTAATTATCAACGACTTACATTGTCTTATGATGTGAATTTACGATATGATTATTTACATAGCCTTTATGACAGTACTACATTTGAGGGGGTAAGGGATATTAAAAATTTTATTTCTGACCATAATCTCAATATTTTGTGGAAAACGAAGAAATTAAGCTATGGTATTGGATGGGGCGTAGTCAATTTCCGAAAAGATTTTGAATATCTTAATGGAGGAAAATTGTATTTTCAAAATTTGCAATTTAACACATATAATTTTCTTTGTAATTTACCATTAAAGAACCAATTTCATCTACAAATGAGCGCATATTATATTCCGAGAGGTTTTCCTTATAATCCTTATCAGAAATTCATTATGTACAGCCTTAAACTTTACTATAAATTCAAATTATCAGACAATTTATGATAAACTTTCGCTGTTGTTGCTGTCTGTTACAAGCAATTCAGTATCAATAGTT
>CAYLKB010000189.1:0-1994 GCA_964384165.1 uncultured Methanosarcinales archaeon | reverse complement strand
CGTCTTACGTTTCACGCCTCTTCTTGCCAAAGCACCGGATCAAAGGCCGGCAGTTCACAGCGCAGCGGTTTGTCTTTGCGCCAGCCAAAAGCATAGCCGGCCTGCATCAACTGGTGAATTTCGCTGGTGCCTTCGTAGATGATGGCCCCGCGGCTGTTGCGCAGGAAACGCTCGACATCGTATTCGTCGGAAAAGCCGTACGCGCCATGGACCTGGATCGCTTCATGAGCGGCCTGGAAGGATTGATCGGTGGCGTACCATTTGGCCATCGAAGTCTCGCGAGTGTTGCGCACGCCCTGGTTTTTCATCCAGCCGGCTTTGAGATAAAGCATACGGGCGACGTCGTACCACTGCTGCATCCAGGCAATTTTTTGCTGGACAAGCTGGTACTGGGCAATCGGTTTACCAAATGTTTCCCGCTCCTGGGCGTATTTGATTGAGGCTTCCAGGCTGGCCCGAATAAGGCCGGTTGCGCCGGAGGCGACGGTGTAACGGCCGTTATCCAGACAACTCATGGCAATCTTAAACCCTTCCCCTTCTTCCCCAATGCGGTTGGCAGCCGGAACGCGCACATCCTGACAGTTGATCCAGCCTGTCGAGCCGGCGCGCACGCCCAGCTTGCCATGAATGTCACCGGTTGTTACGCCGGGCATGTCTGTTTCCACCATGAACGCCGTAATGCCTTTGTGCCCGGCATCAGGATCGGTTTTGGCAAACCAGAGGATATGGTGGGCTTTGGTGGCCAGGCTGATCCACATCTTTTCACCATTAATAATATAGTCGGCATTGGACGATGTCCCGTCTCTACGCGCGGTAGAGACCATGCCGGCTACATCTGAGCCGGCGCCCGGTTCGGTTAAGCCAAAGCCGGCGATCTTTTCACCGCGAGATTGAGGCGTCAAAAAGCGCTGTTTTTGCTCTTCTGTGCCCCATTGCAGGACGCCCATGCTGTTCAGGCCCATGTGGACGGACATAACAACACGCAGCGTGGAATCGATACGCTCCAACTCTTCGCAAACCAGTCCCAGAGAAATGTAATCAAAACCCTGACCGCCGTAACGGACGGGAATATTGATGCCCAAAATACCCAGCTCGGCCATGCGCGGCAAAGCTTGTGGATTCATTTCTTGTTTGCGATCGTATTCTTTGATGGAGGGATAGATTTCTTTTTCGCCGAACTCTTTGACCATTTGTGCGGCGGACAGTTGTTCTTCAGTGAGGGAAAAATCAATCATAGTGGAAACCCCGTTTTTATAATATGAATTTTGAGTGATGGTGATGTATCCATCCTGAATGTATTCATCCTGGATGTATTCACCTTAACGGATTATAACTTTGTGAAAGAGGGAACGCAACATGGCGCAGTGCGTTATAAAATCATCAATCTCTAATGGCAAAGATGAAGACGCCGTCACGGCCGTATACCAGTTCCATTTGTGGATTACGGGCCAGCGCAGCCGGGTCCAAAAAGCCCAGATCGGCGTGCGGGCCGATGTAAACATGGCTGACGGCTTGCCGGCGCAGCCAATCGGCCTGGACCGGAGCGGCCGCTGCGGCCGTGTTAAACTCCCGTACAAACTGGAACAAGTCAGGGTTGTAGATGTGGTCAATGGGCGGTGTGGTTGTCAGGCGGCCGGTCATCGGGACGATCCAGGCGCCGCCGTCGCTGGCGGCCCAGGTTTCGCCCAGCCATTTCCAACTGTTGACGGCGATCACGGCCGTTTCCGGCAAATTTTCATCAATCCAGGCCAGTCCGGCCACATCGGCGTGTTGGGCCAGCAATGTCTGCTCATTGAGGATGCTGATTTGCTGGCGTACGCCAAACAAAAGCAAGGCCATCAATGTGCCGCCGGCGATAACCGCTCCTGTCCAATGCAGCAGCCAATGTGATTGTTTTACCCACAGCCACAGTTGATCGGCGGCGATGCTCAAGAATATCGCCAATGGCAGAAAAACGGTGATATACAGGCTGTTCACGTTGACCATAGCCGGGG
>CAYLKB010000188.1:0-1998 GCA_964384165.1 uncultured Methanosarcinales archaeon | reverse complement strand
AATTGTTGTCACTAAAAGTAGTTTTGAAAGTTGAATCTTAAGGTTCATCTACTGCTTTTGAGAGATAAATTTATATAACAATTGAATATTTTTATGTTTTATGAATATTAGATTAAAGGAATTAGATGATTTTGATGCAGTTTATAATTCATATGTTTATTATGATAGACAGTATCAGCAAGCTGTAAAAGAGTTTGATGATGAGAGACAAAAAAAACTTGCATTTCCAGTACTTAGAAGATTAAAGCAAATGCTTCAGGTTGGATTTATTGATGAGGCTTATCCCGAGCTTAGTTCTGATGATAGAAATGATTTAAAAACAAAATTACTATTTGATACATTAAATTTACTTACAAGTTTAGATAGAGATACTCTTGTTAGGCCTGCTATTAATGGACTTGTTAGTAAAATATATTCTTATAATGAAGACTCAGTAGAAATTTCTAGGACTTTAGGAGAAATTTTGTTTGAGATAAATGAATTTGATAGAGCAAGTGAAATGTTATATAATGCAAGAGATTATGTTGATGATGAATCTATTTTATATATGACATTAAGTGCTAAAATTGCAGAAGTTAAAATATTAATGGGTTGTGATTTAATTAATAGGTCTATAATTAATAACAAAAAAGCTGAATTAATTAAGAAGGAATATGAAGTATTTGATTTAAATGATGATATGGGAGGATATGATTCTCAAGTAGATAGAAATATTGTACTTGAAGGTATTGGAGTTTTAGAAAGACTAATACAACAAAACTCTTCTGAAAAAGATATTTTTGAAGGAGAAGATTTTAATGTTTATTTTCTTTTATCAACTGGATATTCAATTCTTAATCAAAAAAGAAATAAAATGTATTATCTTAAAAAAGCATTTTCAGTTGGAAGTAGTGATGAAGTGTATGAAGTAGGTGTTTCTTTTCATTTAAGCAGAAATTTTGATATAGCATTAATGGCATATAATGAATGGCAAAATAAACTTAATATTGATTTAAAAGGTTTTGATAAAAGATCAGACTTATTATTAGATTTAGTTTTATTAGCACAGCAAAAAGAATTACCAACAGAAATTACTTTTAAATATCCAGGAGTACATAATAATGGAAATTATATAATCTATAATCCTAAAAAGAATACTCATTCAAAAACTACACAGGAAATTATAAATAGAAGAAAATCAATGAGAATTGTTAAATAAATTACTATTCAATTATTGTTCCTATAAATTTCTTTGAGTCCATATAGTCTGCTATATTTGTTAGTTTTTTTCCATTAAGAATTGCAACTTTTAATTTTAACTTTGCTGCTTTCTTTGAAGCTATTGGGTCAAATGGAGCTGACATTCCAGGGTCCCAAGTTTCTCCAACTATTTCTTGAAATTCTTTCCATGAAATTTTTTCATATTTTTTTGCATTTGGATTTACTCTTGGGTCTTCAGCGTATGCATAGTCAATATTTGATAAATTAATCACAGAGTCAGCTTTAAATTTCTCTGCAAGAAGTACTGCGATATAGTCTGTACTCCACCCAGGTTTCCATCCTGCACCTACTAATATTTTTTCTTTAAACTCTATTTCATGCAAATCTTTGTCAAAGTTTTTTATAACTTTAGGGTTTGCCCAGAGTTTGAAAATTGTTCTTAAAAGGTGTGCATTTAGTCTTGTTGAATGTATTCCTAGCCAGTCTTTTTCTTCATTATCTATTCCTGATACTGATGATGCTGCATCTTGGTATTTTCTGCAAGTTTTTCCACCACCTGCAATCAGAATGAATCTGTCTCCTTTTTCAATTCTTTTAATTATGAATTGCTTGAAAGATGCTAGAAAATCAGTGTCTATTTCATTTGGGACTATTAGTGAGCCTCCAACGGATATTACAAATAATGCCATTATAATAAATTTCTAGAATGAAGTTTTTATATATTTATTGATTAGAAATTTTTTTTGTGGTTTCCCAAAACTTTTTCGTAATATTAATAATATTGATATTATGAAACTA
>CAYLKB010000187.1:0-2014 GCA_964384165.1 uncultured Methanosarcinales archaeon | reverse complement strand
AGACATCCTCAGTTAGGTTAGGGTATGGCAATAATGCACGCACACGGGGGCACCGATATCGTCTGTTTCCTACGCACGTGCACTACGATTTACGAAAGTATTTCTTCACTAATAGAGTAGTTAATTTGTGGAATGGTTTGCCAGATTTTGTTGTATCGGCATGCACTGTTGACACATTTAAAAAGCGATTAGATTTTTATTGGAACGATCAAGATGCATGCTACAATTGGCACTGTGACATACGGGGCCGGAGACAGGAGTAAAGTGTAAATACTGTATATATAAACGGATATAGAGGCTTTCTAGCCTGCTTCCGATTTCTCATTGATTTGATTTGATTTGATTTTAACTATGTTCTCCATTAACCACGCAGGCATTCATTCACCTCTCTCGTGCATCAATGTCATATTTTTGTTTTCATCTCATTCATTTTCGGTACCAGCCCGCCACTCCCAATTGCCCGATTTTAAAATGGAATCATACACAAAAAAAACTGAAACCTTGTTTTTTAAATAAAAAATTGAACCAGATGCCAAACCATCACAGCATCACTACTATGGGTACATTTTTCAGTTTCAGTTTGGTTGCGGGCAATTTGTAAAAGTTTCTAGCTCCGTTTGGGTACAGGAACCTGAATTCGGGTACAAGAAATTAATTATAGCTCAGATATATAAAAACAAGACAAGAAATAAAAAAGTGTATACTATTCACAATACTTAACAGAAATTGATTTGATAAACCGAACTCGGCCAAAAAGGCACCAAGTAAAACGTTTGAAAATGCACCAGAGCCTGGGTTCTCGGATTCTACCTGTGATTACAACTATTTGGAGGTATCCGTATCGGCACAGTGACTACTGCGATCGTGAAGTGGAGACAGGTGTTTAATTAAGACATGCAACCATTGATACTTGTTGACTTTATGTGGCAAACAGTAAGTCTGGAATAATAATTGTTGATGTGAACATGTAGTGATATATATATGTAGACATTTAAGAGTATATATGTTGAGATGATCGAAAGAGTTAACAACATTTGCTGTGTAGCCCTCACTGGAAGTTGAACAATGTATGAAATGATTTGGATGTAAAGACCATAGAAAACGTAGTTTTGAAAAATTCCCCAAACAATCAAACTGACATGATCATTTTATCAAAAAATTTGATAGAATAAACTTTCCAATTTAGTTTATCACCATATTTGGGGCTGTTCATGTGTTTTTAGCTCTCACATTGTGAATGAGGTTACTAAATCTGTGTGTAAGTATTGAAAATTCACTGTTTTAGCTAGAAACTCATATATATCGCTGGGTCTTGTAACATCTCTGAACAGTGTATGAAATGATCTGTATGCAAAAATCATAGGATATGTAGTTTTGAAATTTAAAAAAAAAATGAAAACTGACATGATCATTTTACCGAAATGAGAAGAACTTGACAGAAGCCATTGTCAAATTTACTTTATCAGCATATTTAGAGCTGTATGTAAATATGAAATGAGTGCCGAAAATTCACCGTGTTCACTATAAACATGTGAATGGATCGAAATATACTTAAATTAACTCCTCACATAGTATCATTGTTGTTCCTCACATGTGAGGAGGTATTTTAAGTATATATTATATAGTTGTTGAAACGGACGTTATTCACTCACTCACCTCCTCACAGATATGATCCCACTAGCTAATTGTGGTCGGCAGCAATCTGCCATTTTGTAAAACAGTACTCATTGAATTGTCATTATTTTCTTTTCTTATTTCATTCATGTTTCTCTGCCATTGTAAAATGATGTTTTAAGAGAAATCACAGAAAAGAAAACGTAAAGAAGAAAAGTTGATGAAGGAATTCAAACACCAAGCTGAATCTGAAAATCCTGAAACAAAATCTCAGGACACCTACAACTCTAGGACTGCAATTAGTTAGTAAAATTATGCAGTTTCTTTCCTGATACTTTCTTCATATGATTTCTTAGTTTGAATGATAAATTTAGTCAGTAACACCGAAAATCAAAGTAAT
>CAYLKB010000186.1:0-2039 GCA_964384165.1 uncultured Methanosarcinales archaeon | reverse complement strand
GCTTCCTGTATGATTTGCTGTATTGATATGTCCCCATTTTGTTGACACAGCTCCAATAGACGGAACAGAGTAGCCTTCCCAGAAACCTGCCGACGCTTATGTCCGTCGGATTGTCTTGAATAGACTATTTATCAATAATATATATATCAGTAAAAACAACAAAACCGTATACATAAAAGTTTAGCATAACAAAGGGTTATATATTGGAATATCATTTCTCCCAAAATTGTTTATTTCTCTTGTTTGTTCATTGGTGATTGAAACGAAATTATTTTGTCTAATCCCAGATCCCGCAATTTTCGTTTATTCTGAATACGCTTTCCTGCCCGATGTTTGTGTTTACGAAAATGACCAGGTGGATGACGAGGACGTTTTGGACCACTCGCCGCAGGCTCTACGGTCCCGGCGTGTTGATCCTGTTCTAAAAACGACAAATATAAATGATTGATACACTTAACATATGATATAGTGAAAGCGATGAAGAATAATGAACAGTTAAAACAATAACAATAGCTCTCAGATTAGTTCTGCCGAGCGTCGATAAAGTTCTCGACTACTCTGGATACCCATGGGTCTGGCCTATCAAGATTTCGAAAATCCTGGTGAATAATTAAATGGACGACATGTATGACCCGTCTTGTCGTAGCAATCACCATATTATTCACCCAGTCCACATACTTTCCCCTGCCCAGTGGTCCCCGCATCTTGAACGATCTATTCTCCATAATAACCCCGTTAATGGTCTGGTTACCCCGTTGGTCAGTTGAACTATCAGTCCACATGGACTCTGACGCCGACGCCGCATCTGAAAGACCGGCGGATTGATGCTTTGCACCGGCGGATAGATTGACCGATTCTATACAAACAACATAGATTGAATCAGAATATTACATATATATATACTTGTAATAATAACCAAACACATACAATTATGCAGTCGAAGTATGCTCAGTTCCTCTTGTGAAAGATCGTGATACAATTGGTTCAATATGATGACTATGGACCACTGCCAGTGAAATGCAATGTTGTTTCGTTAAAATGTTATATTTCAATTTTCTCACATTAGTTGGTGATATGATGATTCGCCAAGTGGAAGTATCCACTTTTAGCAATTGTATAGTCTAGGGATTATCATATGTGGTATGGACACTTCATAGTTACGATTACTATCAGGCAATGTCATCCACTTAATATATAACGATACATCGGAGGTTTCAAAATCAGAGCAATATCTGACTTCATAGGATCAAACAGAAAATAACCCAAAGCAAAACATCTAGCTATAAAATAAATCAAAATAATAAAAACAAAGATATACAATAATAAAGCATAAAGATCAGTTGACAAATACTTCGTGACAGAGAAGTCAGTATCAGTAGAAGTAGTAGAAGTAACAGTAGGAATAAGTATGTCATACGCTCGCGCTTTTAACGGTATTGTTTGTGTAACGGCTGGAGTCGCCATCAATGCTAATAATCGACGATTCCGATAGTTCAAGACACACAAAATCAGTACAATAACGTACAAGACACAAATGGACCAATCAATCCATTGATTGAAATGAAACGTATTAGAATTGTCCGTACGTTCGAAATAATCAAGAAGTACAGCTTCAGATACACTACCAACAATTGTGGCATTCATATCTTGTGATAAATGTTCAGCCACTCGTTGTATTGAATAATTAAGATTTTGGTTCGTGGCCAACAATCTTTTAGTTTGATCTTCGAAAAATTTTAATTTTAAAGGTTCCACACTTCGTGTCATATTTGACAACGCTCTGCTGGTTACAGTTTGAGAGTTATTATAAAATGATTGTAGAACAATCAGATTGATTGGATGTAAAATACCAGCGTTAGTACGTGTCAATGAAGAAACACAAGGTGGAGACTCAATTGTAACCACCTCGTTATTGTCAGGATTCGTAGCTGAAATAATACAATCACAACTAGCAATGACAAGACATGGTTCACATCGAACAATGGTCGATGTTGACGGAACTCGAGATTTACAGTAAGTTCCCACATTCGTGAAGTTTG
>CAYLKB010000185.1:0-2045 GCA_964384165.1 uncultured Methanosarcinales archaeon | reverse complement strand
TAACCTCATATTTCCTATGGAAATTTATTTAAAAAATTAATTCCGGACAGAGCCTACAAAAAATAACTTACATTAAAATGTAATTTATTTAGAATTCTTACTAAGATACTGAAGTTATGCAGTTTTTAGCATAGTATCATCAACTGCTTTTTACATTCCTCCAAGTTCTGAGCTTCAATGCCATAATTTTTTAACACATATTCAATATATGAATACTTTAATTCTAATTGTGTTTGACCACAAGAAATTTGTTTTTTCTTTGAAAAAACTAATAAATTATGTGCAATAAACTTGAATAAAAAGTGTCTTTTTATTCCAATTTCATTCCTAATTATACATTTCTCAAATCCTAGATTCTGTTTAGAATCTTTGTAGAATGTCTCAATTGGCCACCTATCTTTATATTTTTCTAAAATATCTTCAATTGATAAATCTAAATTATTTGTACATAAATAATGTGTATCTTTTGATTTTTTTGTTATTGGATCATAGAATTTTGTGAACAAAATTTTAACTTTGCCAACTTTTGGCAAATATCCAACAAACTCTTGAACTAAATGCCATTGATTATTTACAAAAACTTGTTTGTATTTTTTTGGGTCAACATAATTCTTATTATTTTATTCATTTTTTATTTCCTCCTAATCTTTTAACATTTGAATCTTGAGTCAATATACTCATTTGAGAGATCGCTATTTGGTTTAACTTAACCAACCTCTCAGATTGCTCTAAACCTTCATTGATAAATACTGAGTTTAAATTTTCCAAATTTGAGAGACATACCAATTGAGAGACATTAGCATAGTCTCTTATATTACCAGGTTTGTCTTTGTTAGAATCTCTCCATTCCTTAGCAGTCATTCCAAATAAAGCAACATTTAATACATCAGCTTCATTGGCATAAATCTGTCTTGTTTGGACTGGAGAAATTTTACTTGGGATTAAATTTTCTTTGACAGCATCAGTATGAATTCTATAATTAATTTTAGTTAAAGTTCTTTTAACATCCCATTCAAGTTTTTCTCTTGAAGATTCTTCTTTTTTTAATCTTTTAAATTCCTCAATAAGATATAATTTAAATTCAGGAGAAATCCAAGAAGCGAATTCTAATGCAATATCAGCATGAGCATAAGTTCCACCATATCTACCAGTTTTAGCATTAATTCCAATAGAATTAGTTTTTTCTATCCATTCTTTAACTGATAACATAAATCTATTTGTTCCTGATTCATTTCTAATTATATCGAATTCGGTATAATTAAAATTAGAATTATGTATTTTTTCCCAAACACCAATAAATTCAATTGTATTCTTATTTCTAATCCATTTATTAATTAAACCAACTGCATCTGATGAAAATTTAGCCATATCAGTTAGACAAATAAAATCTTCTTCTTTATCTGAAAATAAAGAAATCTCTTTGCCCATTACCTCTATTTGTTTTTTTACCATTTTCATTCTAATTGATATCTGAACACTCATGTAAGTATTCGTGAAGTTTTTCCTTCTCAAACTCCTGATTTTTATCCCAAAAATTATTTTTTTATCCTAAATGGAAATTTAAGATTATTAGGATTTAAACCTTAATTAGATTTCTATGTTTCTTATTTATAAAGGTTTCTGATTACTTCTTAGTTTTCTCTTCATTTTGTATAGAAAAAAGGCTAAATCTTGTCAAAAACAGAATAAAAAGAGAGGATTTATGAAAGACTTATCCTTCATAAATATAATATAGATTAACCTTATCAATTAAGGTAAGACCAAAACTGTAACCTTTGAGGCTCTTAGAAAGTCCTTAAACTTATCATATTCGAGCAAATAAAAATGTTACTTACGAGCAACGAAACCCATTGTTCGTGTTCGAGTTCGAGGGAGCATTGTTCAAGTTCAGGGCAAAAGCACCAGCATTTGCACCATTGTTCCAATTGCCACCACGAAGGAAACCATGAGTCAAGTTTGTAGTTGTTTTGATCATTATAAATTAAAATGTTGTGTAGACAGGTGACATATGTCCCTAATTCTTATTTTTTAGATTTATTATCTAA
>CAYLKB010000184.1:0-2056 GCA_964384165.1 uncultured Methanosarcinales archaeon | reverse complement strand
GCAAATTTTTCCTTAGTTCAGGGGTGTAGTGGGGGGTATTTTAGGGTTTTTTCCTTGTTATTTCTTTGTAATTTTCTTGTATTTTTTGTTTTTTTGGGGTTATTTTTTGGGATTTTTGGTTAAAAAGGGGGTAATTTTAAGCAAATTTTGACTGTTTTTGACCAAATTTTGCCCGATTTTGAGCAAAATTTGAAGGATTTTGGGGGGGGATTTTTGAAAAATTTTTTAAGGTTTTCTGAGATTTCTCTATTCCTTTCGGTCGAGCGAAATGACGATTTAATTTTATTTCCTGGTGCATAATGCACATTTTTATAGGTTGGAAGGTAATGTGCAGGAGCGGGTAATTTTGTACGGCCTCCTGCTCCAGTGGCTAAGCCACATTCTTATTGGGTTGGTTGGTAAGTTCATTATAGGGGTTGGCGTTCGGGCGTCGGGGTTTGTTATGAGAAAAGGCGGTTTATGGTTCCCGCGCCAGTGCGGGCGGGGGATATGGTAAAATAAGTTTTGTAAATATTAAGTACAAACCTTATTAAAAAACTAGTAAACCTATGATATAAAAAATATAAAATAAGATGGATTTTGTCTTATAAGCAGGGTGCAAAAAAAATGTGAGAGGAGGAGTATTTTTTATGACACAACAAGGACAAACATATACTAATGAAAATTCTGATGAGGTTAAGTTGTCAG
This sequence comes from uncultured Methanosarcinales archaeon, assembly GCA_964384165.1. GTDB lineage: Archaea > Nanobdellota > Nanobdellia > Woesearchaeales > UBA583 > UBA583. The sequence continues at coordinate 1,369 of CAYLKB010000184.1, read as the reverse complement.
TCTGTCAAAAAAATTGCAAACCTAAAATAGATAAAAATGAAATTTGGAAAGGTGATGTATTTGGAAGACAAACAGTTGCAGATGATTTTTCTAAAATAATTACTTCTATAAACCAAGATTTTGTTGTTTCTATTGACGCCCCATACGGTAGTGGAAAATCTTTCTTTTTAGAACGATGGAATGAAGAATTAAAAAAAGAAAATATTACAATATTTTTTAATGCGTGGAATTGTGATTTCATAGAAAAACCTTTAGTTCCATTTATGTATTGTTTTTTATCAGAATTAGAAGAACAGGGAAAAATTAATAAAGATCAAAAAGAAGATATTAAAAATGCACTAAATTCATTGCGTAACAATATTTTAAAAGCTGCGACAGCAGGCGCAATTGATGCTAAAGAGATGTTAAGTCAACAAAATTATCTTACTTATGGGTTAACAGGTGTAAACTTAGAAGAATATCAAAATATTATTGATAATCTTGAAATATTTAAGGATAAAATTTCTGAAGTTGTCAAAGAAACAAAAAAAGAAGGTAAAAATATCTACGTTTTTGTTGATGAACTTGAAAGATGCCGGCCTACTTTTGCTGTTGAATTACTTGAAAGTATAAAACATTTATTTGATATAGATGGATTGGTTTTTATTTTGGGTATCGACAGAAGTCAGCTAAAAAGCACTATTAGTGCTATTTATGGTGCGGATATGGATGGAGAGGGGTATTTGCGCAGGTTTATTGATTTGGAATTAAAATTGCCTGAGCCTAATAAATTTCATTTTATCACTATGCTTTGCGAAAACTTTAAAATAAAAAATAAAGAAGCTCGTTATTGTGGTTCATGCGTCGGAGGTTATGACCAATTTAATGAATATTTTCTTTTGTTTTCAGATATTTATAAAATGTCTTTAAGAGAAATTGAACAATGCTATACAGAATTTAATGTAATAACAAAAACAATACCTGAAAATCATCTTTTAGTAACACCATTATTAGCTTTTTTACTTGTTATTAAATATAAAAACTCTGTTTTATATGACAAATTAGGTTATGAATACAGAGATTTAGATACTTTACTTGAAATATTTAAAAAAGAAATTGAACCTAAAATAAAACCTGATAAAAATTCTGCAATTAATAATAAATGGGAAAAATTTTTAATGGTATTTTTAGCATGTTTTGAAAAAAAAGGAGAAATGAATTATAAAGCAGGAAAATTAACAGATGAATTAAATGAAGCTAATAATAATTCAAATAAATATATTGATAAAAGTGAAATAGAAAAAAAAATTAAATTATTAAATGAAGCACGAACTTTTTTAGACTTTATGAATGGTCAATATATGGCTCATAATATAAACATTTTTGAACA
>CAYLKB010000183.1:0-2058 GCA_964384165.1 uncultured Methanosarcinales archaeon | reverse complement strand
TCATCGTTTAAAGTTAAGCCCCACCCTAAAGGATGGGGTAATCTTGAAACGATATGAAATTTTCTTTTGGCTCTCATTTTAATGACACCATTTGACTTTCCAAGACAAAACCAAATAAAAGAAAAATTAATAAACATTTCTAATAAATAATACAATATGACAAATGAAATAGACCCAAATAAACCAATACCATTTATACAATATCTACAAGCAAGAACAAATAATGAGTTTTTAAATATATTAAAAATTAGAAATATACACATAGATGAACACTATAAAATAATATTAGAAAAAACTGCAAAATATATAAAAAATAACAATACTAAATTATACAAAAAAGAAATTACTCCAGAACAATTTAAATTTGAGTTAAATAAATATTTTGAAATAAACATTCAATCACTCCTTAATATGTTAACATATTTCAATGATGCAGAATCAAATGAAAAAGATGAAATAGAAAATATAATGAATATTAAAATAAACAATTCTATAGAACATTTTGCAAATTCATATAATTTTTATTATAATAAGAAATAACAAATTACAAGGACAAATAAATATATACATAAGATATTAAAATATATATTTAAAATATTACTTAATTGAAGAAACTGAAAATTCTGGGTCTTCTACAAAATAAACACTTCTTTCATTTTCATTAACTTCAATTAAAACACCATCAACTAAAACCCCACCTCCTTTAACAATATATGCAGAACCATCTTCATTAATAACAACAATCTCTGAGTCATCACTAAGTGTTCTCACATATTCTTTTGTAACTACTTCTCTATTTGATTTTTCACTTCTTTCCTCATATAAATAAACAGTATGAGATTTAGTCTTAAAAACAAATTCATTTACTTTTGTATCATTATCAGTTAACAAGAACTCATTAGAATTTGATAAGTCACTAGAATACATTAGCAAAGCTACAATTCCAATGCAAACTATAATAAGCATCACTATTAAATTTTTTATTTTATTATTCCTTGACATTTTTCATATTCAGTATATATCAAGCAAATTCCATACATTATAAATATTTCGGTTTTGTACCCACTTAAAAAAGACAAATTTATAAATAATCCCATCATATCAAAAATATGAACAAAAAGAAATGGAGAGATGAACTAGATATGCTAATCGATAAAAATTTAAATGAACTTATAAAAGAAACAAAAGAATATGATTATGCAATATCCAAAAGCAAAGACAAAAGCAAAGCACAAATTTGGGTAGCATTAGCAATAATTAATCAAAAAATTAAAAACATTCACATTGAATCAAAAGAATACAAAAAAAAAATTCCTACTGATGAACTAGATAAAATTATAGAGACCCTTGAGAAACTCTAATTTATTATCTCTTAAACCTAAAATCAAATATCTAATTTATCTATTAAAAAATTAAAAATATAAGTCTTAACTTTAAAGTCCAAACTCTCTAGTCAAAAACTACTTAGCATTAAAATAATTATTTTCTTTATCCATATAAAAGTCTTTATAAAAATCAATTCTATCACTCTAAAATTATTAACTTATTATTAACTCAATATGCCTAAGTTAATTAATAAAATAAAAAAAATACAAAACACTTTAATATTAGCTAAAATTAACCACAAACAAATAAAAATTAGAGAATATAATAAAATAATTTTAATTTATCGTGGTCCGCAGAAGTTATTAACTTCTAAGAACACGATATAGCTGAGCGAGCAAAGCTAAGTGGAGAGGACACAAAACTCTTTAAGTAATTACTTAAAGTGTCCCGAATGAATGAGAATGAATGACTGCAGGAAAAACTTTTGTGGACGACTATAAAGCTTGATATTAAAAAATGCAAAACTATCATCCATCAATTATAGATTGGAACATAAAACATAGCTAGCATAATCTCATTCACACATAAAAACCTAGCAGAAATCCTTAAAAATAAATAGATTTAAATTCCCAAGATATTTGACATCATTCTACTTTCCAAAACAGAGTCACTCAAACATGTGTAACGACATGACATATGTCACCATCTCATTATTCTTTCAAATAAATAATA
>CAYLKB010000182.1:0-2111 GCA_964384165.1 uncultured Methanosarcinales archaeon | reverse complement strand
ACATGGCAATGTAAAACACCAGGCCCAGAAGGGTGATGAAGGCAAAAAAGCGATTCCTGAAGAACAGGTTCAGATCTTTGGTCACCAATGTGCCGATCAGCTGGGCGTTCATCAAACCAGCTCCCGTCCGGTGATTTCGATGAAAATGTCTTCCAGGGTTGCCTCTTCGCTGTGAACAGTGACGACACGTTCCTGACTGAACAAATCTTCAACGTTTTGCGGGGTTTCCGGCTCGTCCAGGACAATTTCGCGCACTTCCAGATCGCCATTGGCCGCCTGGATTTCGGCTCGCAGAACACGTTTGCCAAACTGCTGTTTGAGAGCATAGGGCGTGTCCAGAGCCACAATTCTCCCCTGGTTGATAAAGGCAACGCGGTCGGATAGTTTGTCGGCTTCGACCATGTCGTGGGTGGTGAGGAAAACGGTTGCGCCGCGTTTTTGCTCTTCGCCAATGATGCGCCGGATTGCCGCTGCTGATGTGGGGTCCAGCCCTTCGGTCGGCTCGTCCAGGAACAAGATTTGGGGCTGATTGATCAGGGCACGGGCAACCATGAGCCGCTGTTTCATGCCTTTAGAGTAGGTCTCAACGAGATCGCGGCCACGGCCGTTCAACCCCACCCGCTCTAATAAAGGCTCAGCCTGGAATCCTTTGATGCCAAAAAGCCGGGCAAAAAGGGCCAGATTTTCAGCGGCACTCATCTGCTCATACAAGTTGGTCAGCTCAAAACAGACGCCGATGTGCGCCTGTATGTTTTTGGCCCGTTTGGTGATGTCCTCGCCCAACAGGGTCGCTTTACCTTCCTGGGGACGAAGCTGACCGGTAAGCATTTTGATAGTGGTCGATTTGCCGGCGCCGTTGGGGCCAAGAAAGCCCAGCACTTCGCCGGGCGCTACCTGGAAGCTGATGTGGTCAACGGCCGTTAACTCCCCATAGCGATAAGTTAACTTCTCAGCAGCGATTGCGTTTGTAACCATGGATTCTCCTCGTACAAAGTAAGGCTCTTTGGGAATTCGTGGGGTTTTGCGGCATTTCATGCGTCATATGTCATGCGTCACCAGAAGCGCATGACGCATGAGTGATTACCCCCTGAATTCCTGAAAACCCCAAAGTAATTCCATAAATAGTACTCAAACAACTAAATAATCGAACGGCATATCTAAGCTACATCCTACCATCAGATACAATTTATAACGATAAATTATGGGCGGCAAAGATGTGTCATCTTCTTGTAAGAAAAACGTAAGTGGTTTTTTAAGTTAGCTTTCATAAAATTCATCCATTCTAGTGGGTTATATATCTTTATAGATTGTGTTTTATTGTACAATATCAACGGCAAAACTTGAAACAAGTCAAGTAGTCAACCAACACAAAATGCGGAGTTATATTCGCTTGTTACCCACAAATCCTAAATGGGCGTTTTTAACGGCCGTTTTGTAATAAATTCTGCTATAGTATACAAATCTAAACTGTGCCATATCAACACAAGTTGGCGCAAGTAACTGCGTATTAAATTTGTTATGCGCTTTGATAAATCGCACAGGACTCGGCCAACAACAATACAGACGAATTTGAGCCAAGCCATATTAGAAATATGGCGGAAATAAAACAACAGCATTGGCCTATAATATTACAATCACATGTCATATTGAAAACAATTACAAAAACAAGCAATCTGGATGTCGACAAAAATTGTTTTGTGCCTCAAATTTTGGCTAAATATGAATGTGTTCTGATCAGTGCAGTATACATTTGTGCGCAAGTGTGCAAGACCTACAGTCTTGCGTGAACGATTGCATGGAAACTAACGACGAGGTGGGGGCTGAAGATTACGAGGTCTTGGAGACGGGGTCTACTAAACCATAAAAGTTTCAAAATTTATTTAACCTTGAATTTTACTGCAACATTTAAGCGACGGGGGGGGGGCGGCGGTCGTCTTCCCCACCTAATACGGCCCCTAATGAAGGTAAGTCGTGTGTCGGGAGGTTTGCATAAATACGACTGAAACAACGCCCGCAACTACTTACGACCGGCAGCAATCTCGCATTCTGTAACTTATCTATTCTACTGACGAAAGAGACGGTTTTACACACGACACGGCCTAACGGGCCCC
>CAYLKB010000181.1:0-2111 GCA_964384165.1 uncultured Methanosarcinales archaeon | reverse complement strand
AAAAATTAATACAAATTATACAAAAATTAACATGAATTATATAAAATCACACCGTTTTAATGTTCAATACTACGTATCTAAAAATCCGCAATCGTAAACCCATTTAAGACCAATTTCCTTTCTTCAATAATTTGGATGTAAGTTTCCAATGCTCGGACCATGAGTGCCGACCGATTGCGTTCTTCGGGATGTGCTTGGATAAATTGTTCAATTTTTTCGGCGACCGAAGGTGGCATCGAAATCGGATATACTTTGGCTTTTTCGGATTCGGGTTTGGTGGAACGTGGTTTCCGAGTTTTGGCAGCAAGCTCCGAATCTGGAGCAGATTGCACCGCCCCGACAAAGGCTTTTTCTTCTTCGGAAAGGGCTATGGTTTTGGGCTGATTGGGATTAATCGTGGGTTTTCTTTTACTCATGATTTATTATTTTTTATACAGATTTTACATAAAAATTATTAATTTTTATGTAAATATAATTATTTTATAGATAAAAGTTGCATAAATTCTTCGCATATTTGTTTAAATTCTTTGGCAGCCGTGCCGTTTTTTTCATACTCAAAAACACTTTCGCCCGCTCGGATGGCGTGCTGATAGGCGATGCGCTCGTGTATCACATTTTCAAAAATATAATCGGGAACGTATAAATTTTCTTCCAAAAACGTTTGGGCTTCCTGCAAGGAATTGACTTTATTATGGGTCGAACATTTATTAAAAACTAAGGCTAACGGCAGTTTGTGTTTTCGCACTTTTCCTGCATTTCGGCACAGTTCCAATACTTCGGAAACCTCCCAGACATCCGCCAAAGATGGCGAAGATAAGGTTATGACATAATCTGATTTCAAGATTGCCTCTCGGGTGCTGGTCGAATCGACACCCGCCGTATCAATCAATACAATTTTTCCGTCTGCACTTTGTTGAAGTGCCACTTCCAAAAGTGCCTTGCCACTCGCAGACATCACGGCAATTTCAGCCATATTTTCGCCTTGTTCGCGGTAGGCATTCCGCACGAAATTCCATTTGGACGAAGTGCCTTGACGGTCTGAATCAATCAACAAACAATCTTGCGTGGCATTCACCAGATAGGCACTCAAATTGGTAATGAATGTGGATTTGCCTACGCCCCCTTTGGTACTTACGACAGATATAATCATTATTAAATTTTATATAAGATTTAATATTTTAAATATAAGAAATAATAAAACTTATCGGCAATTTAGGTTTTATGCTACATTTATCCTAAATTTTTCTGAATTTGTTTTTTTTGATATAAAATTCAGTTAAATTACTGCAAATCAATAAGTTATTGTTTTTTGTTTTTCATAAATTTGTTTAATTTTCTGTATTGTATTGAGGGAATATCCTGTAATTTTTCGGATTTCTCGTAGGCTTAGTTTGAGGTCAAAATATTTGAATATTGTGTGGTATTTTTTCAGGAGTTTATCTTCTGATAGCGCGCTGCCTTTGGGTCTGCCGATAATTTTACCCTTTTTTCGTGCCGCTTCCATCCCTGATTTGGTTCGTTCCGATAAATGTTCCCGCTCCATTTGGGCAAAACTGGCGGTCAAATCCAAAAATATTTTGGTCAAAATCGAATAATTTCCATGATTATCCAACAAATATAAGCCGTTGTTCAGAAAATAGACATTGATTTTTTTTTGGGCAAATTGGTCAAGTAGATTTTGGATGTCGATGGCATTTCGACCCAAACGGCTAATTTCAGTAACTAAAATCAAATCTACATTTTCGTTTTCGACAAACGTCAATAATTCTAAGGCTTCTTTTCGGCTGGCAATTTTGGTTTTTCCTGATAACTGTTCGGAAAAAATTTTGATGACCTGATAATTTTTGGTTTTGGCAAATTCCTTTAATTGGTTAATTTGTCGAGTATATTCTTGTTTGACAGTCGAAACGCGCGCATAGATAACTACATTCATTATTATGAAGTTTGAGTGTTCAGTATAAGAGATTGTTTAACAATTTGCAAAAAATTGTTTTTAAAAGAATCAGTAAGTATTTTAACTAAAAGTTTACCAAGACTAAAATTAAAATAAAATTTACTTAAATTTAAAAACTATGTTACAGATTTCAAAAAAAATGAGGGGCGAACTTCAA
>CAYLKB010000180.1:0-2116 GCA_964384165.1 uncultured Methanosarcinales archaeon | reverse complement strand
AGCCGTGAAGATTGGCGAGTTTGTGTATACGGCCGGTCAAATTCCGCTGGACCCGGCAACAGGAAAAATGGTAGAGGGCGATGTTCAGGTGCAAACGGAGCAGGTGTTACAAAATTTGCAGGCCGTTTTGGAGGCGGCCGGTTCCAGCCTGAAGCGTGTGGTCAAAACAACGGTGTTTTTGCAGGATATGGGTGATTTTGCGGCGATGAATGCGGTGTACGGCCGTTACTTCGACAAAAAACCACCGGCCCGTTCCGCCGTCCAGGTCGCTGCCCTACCCCTGGGGGCGCAAGTAGAGATTGAAGCAGTAGCATTGGTCAAGAAGAAATAATGTATCGATAGGTGATTCGTCATGCGTCATTCGTCATGCGTCATACGTGATAGTCTCCTGGTGGCGCATGACTTATGACGCATGAAATAATGCAAACCCCGCGAATTCCCAAAAAACCTTACAGTATTGTGTCCCTCAAACAAGCCTTACTCTTTGATTTTTCGCAAACGTTCCACCAACTCGCTCAACATCATGGCTGTGGCCCCCCACACTTTGTGCCCCTCCACGTTAAAATAGGGCATGAGGATGTCGCTGCCACGCCAGTTCCACAGCTCTTCAACTCGTGTTTCCGCCCGGAGCAGATGGCGCAGCGGCACTTCCAGGATTTCGGCCACTTCGCCGTCGCTGGGGTAGAATGCAGGCCGTTGGCCGTTGGCGTACCAGGCCACAGTCGGATGGACTTCAAAATCGGAGGGTGGAATATACAGCGGGGTCATCTCTCCCAAAATGGTGATGACGGCCGGATCGACACCAATTTCTTCCTGGGCTTCGCGTACGGCCGTTTCCTGCAAAGTCTCATCTTCCTCATGTTTACCGCCGGGAAAAGAAATCTGACCGGGATGGTAACTCAAATCCTCCCGCCGCCGGGTGAGAACCAGATACAGTTCCTGCTGGTAACAGTAAAGCAAAATTAACACGCCGCCCAGCCGGGCCTGGCCTGGTTGGGCTTCAGGCCGGCGGACAGGCCGGGTAACGGGCGCCATTTTCGTGTGGGCCGCAGCAGCATCAAATTCAGGCAGGGCCAGCGCCTGTTTGACGTCAGCCAAGGTATATGAGTCGGACATAGCCTACTAGCTTACCGGAACGGCCGTAACTGGCAAATCCTGATCATCAAAGATAACCAAAACAGTGCTTTACCTTCCTCCAATCTCGCACTATAATCACGCTATAGATGCGTTCGCAAAGAAATTTTGAATTAGCGGACACATCCACAAGGTTTGCCTTTCACCCAAGTCCAAAGTTGAAAACGGGCAAATCCTAATGTTCCCTAATCCTTTAGCAAAACGACAATCCAGGAGCAGCCATATGCGCGCAGGTAAAGATTTAATCGGCAAACCAATCATTAGTATCACGGACGGCCGTTTATTGGGCACTGTCAAAGATTTATATCTCAACGACCAGTTGTACTGGCTGACCGGTATCCATCTCGGTACCGAAGGCCTCTTAAAACGTAAAAATTTCCTCATTCCCCGCGACAGCATCATCGTGTTTGGCATCGATGCCGTCCTCGTGAAAAACGCGGAAGTGATTACTGAAGGCAAAGACCTGGCTGAGGCCGAAACCTGGCCGCGCCTGAGCAAATTAAAAGGGCGCGAAGTCGATACGCCCGGCGGCACCAAAGTGGGCACCATCGGCGATATCATCATTGGTGAAGAAGGGCACATCACCGGTTTTGCCCTGGCCAAAGTATTCGTCGAAGGCCCCATCGCCGAACAGGGCCGGATTCCCCGTGAAGCATTAATCGACACCGGCCATGAAGACGGCATAATGACGATTGATCTGGCCAAAGTCGAACGGCTGCAGCAAGAACTGCCAGATACGGATATTTAGGAAAAAGACGGCCTTTTGCGCCGCTTTTTTTAATATGAGGGAACCATAGAATCCATAGCTCTTATTGTGTTTCCGATGGCTTCTGCGGCTTTCCCAACCATTTTACTGATTCCCATTATTCACTTTGAGGAGACTTGTTTATGTTGAATTTAGCTACATTTTTAGAAGACAGTGCCCGGGAAAGACCGGCGCACACGGCCGTTATTTTTAACGAGACCCAATTACCGTATGCGG
>CAYLKB010000179.1:0-2155 GCA_964384165.1 uncultured Methanosarcinales archaeon | reverse complement strand
CATCATTGACATGTCTTTTTATTTGTTCAAATAAAGTTTCCTGTTCTACTGATTGGAAGTATTTTGTTATGTCTAGTTTTAGAAAGTAATTGTATTTTTTAGATTCTCTTTGCAGTTTTAAAACTGCTTTATGTGAACCTTTACCTTTTCGATTTGCAAATGAGTTTTCTATGAATTTCTTATCAAAAATTTCTTCAAGGAATGAAAATACAGCATGATGTAGAATATGGTCTTCAAAACTTGGTGCATTGATAACTCGTTTTTTTGAATCTTCAACAATGAATGTTCTATATTTTCTGTGTTTATATGTGAAATTTATTAAGGTTTTTCTTAGATTTAGAAGGTTTTCTTCTAAATTTTGCTTATATGAGATTACTTCTTTTGTCTTATTTCTGCCTTTAAAAGCCACTAAAAATGAATTATGAAGATGCTCTAAAGAAGTAAATTTGTCAAACATAACTAATCCAAAATTTAAGTTCTTTAAAAAGAATCGTTTGTAATTTTTAAAAAATAAATCAATTTTGGATAAAAAAGTAAATTATAATTAATGAACACATTTGAATACAAAAAATGCGTAATTTTAATATTTAAGGCATATTTTAAGTTAGAATTTTAATAGTGCCGTGTCAAAGTGCCGAAATTTCGGAGAGAAACCTGGATGATTTTTATCAATTCCTCATTGTTGTTATATTCATAAAAATTATTTGATATGTATTTTAAAGAGTTTGATATTTTTGAATTCTTTTTATAGATGCAATATATTTTTTTATCAAATGAGTCTGCCCACCCAAGTTCTATACCCATTCCAGTTGCAGAAAAAGTTATTTCGGATATTACTATATCAACTTTATTTTTTATGACTTCTTTTGATTTTATTCTTTTATCTTTAATTAAATGTGGTAAAATAAAGTTGTTATTATCTATTAAATTGCTTTTTAATATTGGATTATATAATTCTTCATCGTAATTTAATTCTTTTGAATGACATATATATATATTCATTTTTTTATCTTGTTACATTGTAACTTTTTACTTTTTCAAGTAGTTCTTTGGCTCTTTTGTTTTCTTCGAAGTGTTTTCTTACAGGTTCTAATAGTTCATTTATGTATTTAGCAGCACATAATTTTAAATCGATTGATTTTACTATACCATTCTCAAAATCTTTTTCCATTTTTTCATATGATATATATTCTAGATTTCCTCCAAATTTCTCTGGTCTTTCAACAAGAATTTTATCGTATTTTTCAAATATTATAAATTTGAAGTATTCTAGGACTGGATTGTCGTCAACTATACCATCTATAGAATGAGCTTTCTTGAATTTGTTTTCTATTTCATTTTTTGAATCAGTCATAAATATTGCTGTTTCAGGTTTTGACTTTGACATTTTCATAGCTATTTTTCTATCAATTCCTTCCATATTTTTTCCATCTGATTGAAGTCCAAGAAGCATGTGGTGGTGGATGCAGACAGGTTTTCTTAGATTTAGTTTAGGAAATATATCTCTTGCCAGCATGTTTACTTTTCTTTGGTCTAGTCCTAGTTGGGCAATGTCTGCTTCAAGATGAATAATGTCTGCTGCTTGCATAATAGGGTATAGTATTTGAGATGCAGGATTAGATGTGTTTTCTTCTCTTCCCATTATTTGACCGCATTTTAATATTCTTGATATTGTTGAATTCATTGCAAGTTTCATAACAGTTTCCCAGTATTTTGGATTGTTTTTAAGAAACTCTGATGCCCAAATGAATTCAACATTTTTCAAATCCATTCCACAACTTTTCCAAACTTCTACTGCATATTCTCCACACACTTTTATTTTATCCAAATCGCCATCATATTTGTTGTTTAGCATTGCAAAATAGTCTGCAACCCAGAATTTGAATTTTATTCCTGTTGATGTTAGTTTATTCACATTAATTGCTCTTAGAAGTCCTTGGGCAATATGTATTTGTCCGGAAGGTTCAAATCCGTCATATGCTATAGGAGTTTGTTTATTCTCAAATAAATTAATTAAATCTTCCTCATTAATTAGTTCTTCTGCAACTTCTTTAACTATATTTACTTTTTCCTTAGTGTTCATAATAAAATTAAGTTTGAGGTTCTATATAAATATTTTGTGTGGATTTGGTTATTATTTTTATAATTTTTATTA
>CAYLKB010000178.1:0-2175 GCA_964384165.1 uncultured Methanosarcinales archaeon | reverse complement strand
TGTTAAATATTACTTAACTCCGAACGGAGCTAAATATAAATTAATTATTTAAATTGAAATGTATGAGAACCTGTCGAATCTTCATACTCAAAATTAAGAACAGCATCAATTGGAGCAGTAATTGATGTTGATACACTATAATAATAAACCAAATCTTGCAAAGTCTTTTCCTGAACTATATTATAAGTCACTACATTTCCATCAACTTTTAAAGAGGTAATTTCTTCATTATGAGCTATATCAAAACTAATTGGACTTTTCTGCAAACTGCTAACAACAGGTCTAAATTCAAGTTGAGGTTCAACCTGATAATTTATATCGGGATAAACTTCCAAATTCATGTCAAGTAACACTGTTTCACCATCTACACTTACAATTTGTTTTTTCTGGAAATTCTGAGTATATGTATTTGACTTCTTCTCACCAACAGTAAGTACTGTCTTTGAAAGAATAGCCTCAATAGTTTCTTTTAATAATTCATATATTTGAGTATCATCATTAAATGTAATAACTTCTCCTCCAGTAGCATTTGCTACAGCAGTTACTTGACTAATATGTTTATCTCTAGTTTCCTTATGAAAAATACCTCCTGAAGCATCTTCATAACAACCCTCACAGCCAGCTTTACCACATAATGTAGTTGAATCTCCACCATTTAACTCAGAACCCAATGCCTTCTCAGGAGCTATTTCACTAATATATTTAGTTATACATTCCCTCTCATAATCACTCTCTTCAATATTATTATTTCTCACAACAACAGGATAAATATATTTATCTTTACTTTTTAAATATTCAATACTCCTATTTACTGTAAAATCCGAGGTTGTAAAATCCTCATTTAATGGACAATAATACAAATAATAAGAATTTCCCGCAGAAACTTTTATATCCTCTTCAACAATTGCTATTCTACAATCCATATCCTCATCATAACAAACCCCAACACCTGTTGAACTTAAACAGGAATCATATTCTGAAGTCTCATATAAATCCAGATAACAAGTATTTACATCTGTTTCATACCAAATTTCACATTCTTTATAACCATCATCAGCCATTCTATCACAAGTTGATGGAGATGTTCCCCTATTATAACAATCAACTTGGTCTGCATAAACATCATCATAACAAGCAACTACTTCATTATAAGCAGTATCCATACAAGTTGCAAAAGGCTCAAGTACATCTATACATGCATAATAAGCATCTGCCTTAGGATCAAAACAAGCATAAAAAGAATCATCACAAGGTGTAAAATCTGGATTATAATATTCATAAAATGAAGTAGTAAAATATTCATCAACAGGCCCACCAAGAGAAACAACATCACTAAATATAATTATCAAATCTGATTTAATAACACTCTTTTGTTGCCCATGTACTTGCGCCACTCTTGCAATATATGTAGCCCAATCATTAGGATAATATACATCTGTCATATATAAAGACTTATTTCCAAGAGGATATTTTAAATATACAGGATCTAAAAATTCCAAATTATACAAATCCTGATGATACCATTTTATACATTTTGCAAAATCATTATAATCCTCACATAAATCAACTTCTGAATTATTTCCTAAAATATATACATAAGGGTCTATCTTTACTCCCTCTTGATTAAAATAATTAACTGTAGCTGTAATCTCATCAGCAAAATTTTTCTCTTCAGCTATTTCAAGCATGAATTCTCCAGCATCATACAAAAAAAAAAGCTTTATATTATCAATCTTAGGTTCTATTGATAAAAAATAATTCCCTTCACCATACAAAAAATCAAATTGATGTTTTAAACTATTTTGTATACTAACATTTCCATAAATTGTTGAATACATTCCTCCTTTCAAAAGAGAAATTCCTATTGTCTCTGTCATTGGTTTTCTACTATACATATCAGTAATTGTCAAAAGTGTTTCAAATTTTTCAAAATTCTTTTCATTATTGTATTGAGAATAATCATTTACAAAAGTTGTCTCCTGATACTTGGAAACACCTATAAAAACTACTGCCAAAACTACTAAAGACACTACCAAAAATACTATACTACCTGTTATACTCTCTGTTTCTGCCATTTTACAAAAAAATTATAATAATTACCTTCTTGGTGGTGCTGGACTAGGTGCCGGCGGACTAGGTGATGGTGCTGGCGGACTAGGGGGCGGACTAGGGGGC
>CAYLKB010000177.1:0-2181 GCA_964384165.1 uncultured Methanosarcinales archaeon | reverse complement strand
TTATGGATAATTGATAAGGAGTTTGCACCAAGACCAGATCCAGAACCTGATCCTGCAAGCATTGCCTCAATTTCTGGAAGACATGAATTTATCCATTTGTTAAGTAAGGATCTATCCTACAAGAAGCCAAGAGACCCTGCAAAGCGTACTCCACGTATTCAAAGAAGACCTTTGACTTCCGTTGTTACTACTACAACCAACTTCCTCCTCAGTTTATTTGGCATCAAGCTTCTTCACGCCAAATTCCCCAAGCGTCCGCGAGACATTTGTTTATAACAAATGGATTCTACACAACATCACTACAAAACTACAGAAACATTACAAAACAAGAAAACTACAGAAAAAGCCATCACTTCACATTATATATTTCTTTCATTCACAGTACTCAGCTCATTCCTACATCACAGGAATGGGGAGTGACAGATTTTATGTTACTCAATTTGGTAGGTACTTTATGTACCCCCCATCTGAGTGGTGTTCCTGTTCGTAGGAATATCACTACGTACCTTCGGAGTACTAGAGCGGTATTCAACCGGTATTCATACTCGTATGAATACCCCTATTCCTATCGTTAGTACGTAGACAACAGATAAAATAAACTCACTTCTTTCTCTTTATCTGTCTTTTGTTGTTTCTACTTCATCTGACCGAGCCCGCCCAATCCTTCACGCGCAGTGAATAAGATTGGTTTAGAAAGGAGTAGAGACATCACAGCGGTCTCCACAACGCCGTTTGCGTTATCTAGCTGTCGCTTTTGTGCTCTTCTACTTCGTAGATCGGCACCTCCACCAACCAAGGCTCTCCTTCCAAGAACCTTCGCCTCCCGATTTAGTATTCCTTTTACTAAATCTTGTCAGATTAACAGTCGCAGCTTGCTCAGAGACAAGGAGAGCAAGCTCAAGTTGATTTCCGGTCAGATTCTGTCCACCGGAGAAGCGCCGGTCGAAAAGGCGCAAGTCCGGTGTCCAAGGCCGCATTTCTTGTTGATTTTTGGCACCACTTCACGTCGAAGTGGGTCTCTAATTAACAAAACCCCAGCCCAACACAACAAGCTTTCTTTTGGAGTTGTTTTTTCGGTTGTTTTCGGTTTTGTTGGTTTTTTGACTCAATTTCGACTCGTCGTCGTCATTGTTGTCATTTTCGCGGGATAATTTACGGCTGGTCCCAACAATTTGCGTGGATAGGTCCCCAATTGGTATCAGCACCTCTACATTGGCTGATTGGGCACCTAGGGGCGCTCCTATACCCACGGAGTGGCTATTTTGGGCGGTTAGGCTGCAAGGGTCCTAGTGTGTACAGGCACACAACAACGGACGCCGTCGGCCTAGTCGAGATCCGAGCAGGGGGTGAGCACTAGTCTTCCAAGTCTTGCCTAGCTGGTTAGTTTAGCTCCGTCAAAACGAGCAATAAAACCCTGTTGGTACGTCAGAGCCGCGCTCACACCTGAGCTCTGAAATTCGTCTAGCTGGCCCCGAGGATTGGATTCTGCAAGGCACACAAACAGCTAGAGCGGGTGGTGTTCCGGGCCACTATCGGAAATACGGATAGATTGTATTGGAATTAATTCCCAAGGGCTTTTCCCTAGTGTTGTAGGCGGTCATACCGTAACAACAAATACAATTGAGTTGTTGGAGGAAGGGAAATTTATTTTCAAGTCCAGGAAGACCTCAGCCAAGGTTCTTCAAGGCTTTATTTCCAAATGGGTTCCCTTCTTGACCAATCTGGGTCACAGGTTGGTAGCAAAACAAGGCAATTTTCGGATTCCAGGTTGCAACAGGACATGCAACATGGGCTTCAATGGGTGATGGAAAAGTTCCTCCATGTTCCTCCAGATGACATGGAACATCCAATCAGGTTGGCATTCAACCATGCTGGTATAGACTGGTTGGAGGATTTAGTAACTTTTCGAGAGGAAGATATTCGGAACTTAGGGTATCTAGATCCTAATAAAAGAGTTCTTATTCCTCTACATTTTGCCTATCAGAATTTGATTAGTACTTATCAAATGTTTGTGGTCTACCAACAACATAGAGGATTTGAAGACCTCCTCAACTACAAGAGTATCGATTTCTCTGCCTTCCGTCTGAGTCCCACAAAACTCAACCAAGGCAGACGTTTGCGCGAGACAGCGACAATGTCTCACACTCCCATTGCCTCACAGGCAACATTCCAAGCCCCAGT
>CAYLKB010000176.1:0-2185 GCA_964384165.1 uncultured Methanosarcinales archaeon | reverse complement strand
GGCAGGCCTTTTTCAAACATCCTGTTTTGGGCCTGCCTCGTGCACTTCCTGCCCACTTTAACGCACATAATGTTCAGAAGACTTTAATTGAGTGAAACGAAATTCAAGGATTAATAAAGTGCTTTTTCGCTTCAGCGAAACAGCCGTACCTTACAACTTGATCAGATAGAAAAAAACAGTTGGGCAAAAGCTATTGAGCATTCTTTTGAAACAAATTTTGAAAAATGCCCGGAATGTTTTACTTTCATGATAAAAGATGTAGTTTTTTCATTTTTTGCGGACAGAGAAATCAGAAAATTAGTCAAAACTCATGGTATTGTAAAAGGATTTTTCATTCCATACAGGCGGCGTCAACCGCCATAATAAACGTTAATTTTTGACGTATATTTATAAAAAAATTTTTGACATTTATTTTCGTTCAGGTTAATTTGTTATTTACAGATAAGGTATGTCTGCAAAGAAAATTTTGCGCGATTTTCGCGCGAAATTTTAATTAATCACTGTACTACGAGGGCTTTCACTGGTAAATAACCCTTTATAGTACTGTGTATAAAATACAGTATGTCTCATTACGGAGGTCTTTATGAAATACCTTGTCGTATTAAAATTGCTTTTTTGCGACCTCCTGTCGCGAGCAATTTTTTTATGCCATCCTGCCATATTAGCAACAGTTTTTCTCTCTACTACATTACTCTTCACTGAGGAAATTCCTAAAAAAACAAATACCACTGTGCCAGTGGCACAAAATAATCAAAGCAATAGCGTTGATATTTATCAGCATATCTCAAAACTTGCCAAAAAAAAACAGCTGACAGCAGCAGACAAGCAATTAATATATGATTACCTAGATAAAAAAATAGCTAATTTTGAACAAAATGTAGTGGAGATTGGTGATTTTTATTCACATTTAGCCAGAACTGCAGTGCCGAAAGAAATTGCCAGAGCTGTTGTTATAGAAGGAAAGCCGACTCCACCAAAACCACCGCTAGTAGAAGTTCGCAACAAATGCCGCGCAAAAATTAAGGCTAAAATGGAGCAGGAAATTGCCAAAGCCCCTCAAGATTACGACTTGATTAATTATGATAATTTTTCATTTAATTTAAATATTATCAAAAAATATAATTTTGATATAGGTGAAGATAAAACTGTCAAAATGGATTTAAATAAATTTAATAAAGCGATGCAAACTTTTAACTATTTTATTTCAGATAAAAGTAATCTAAAGCCAGTCTATAAAGCAGACCTTTACTATACGTGCTTTATCAAAGGTAAACTCAATTCAATTTATAATTCAGAAATAGATACAGCTTACTCTGGAAGTGGAGATTGCACAGAAGCAATATCTTTTAAACTCCCATTTGTTAAAGAGTCTACTGGCACCTCTAACATTAATACTATATTGCTTGATGAAAAAGATCATTACAAAAACGAAGCACATGCAGTTATGTTTTTCAGATATAAAAACAACACATACTACTTAGACAATGCTTCTGTCATCAAGGGGCAGAGCAAAATGGACTGTCTGTTACAAACAGCTTTTTATAAAACAGGTAGTTTAAATATAATAAAAGTTCCTGAAGCAAAATTTTTAAATAAATATTATGATATGTATCCTAAAAACGATCATACATGGATAAACAATTCTGTGTCGGCAGAAATGTTTTTTAAAAATAATCCCTAAAAAATACTAGTCATAAACACTATCAATAATATTAGAAACAACAGTTTGCACTGAGCTTTTATCGTAAGATTTTTTACTTAAAAATGCTTTTGCTGCGGAATCATCAGCAGCTTTATTAACGGCCTTAGATATACCTTCTTTACTATAATATTTAACACGTGCATATGTTGTCGGTGGAGGTGTTTTTTTCCCTTCTGCTCGATAATGCTTATTCGATAAATCTGGTTGCCAATCGCTATAATCATGGCTAGGAATATCTAGTTTTTTAGAGTAAATACTTTTATTTTCTTGTTTCAAGTGAGTTAAGCTATAACAACCTTCCCCATTTATAGATGACTTTTCGAAAGACAAACGATGTCCATTCCCTTCTTTATCCTGCCACATTAGAACTACCTCTGTTCCTTGTGTAGAAGTGCCATTAACTACTGTTGTCAACTCCCGCATTAAACTTCAGGTAACCATTTAGTCTAAAAAGCTAAAAAATGATTTTTTTAACTCAAAAAA
>CAYLKB010000175.1:0-2187 GCA_964384165.1 uncultured Methanosarcinales archaeon | reverse complement strand
TTGGAACAAAAATAGAAGTTATTATTTACTCAACTGTCAAACTTGGGTTATAAATTAAATAAATTAAATTATTTTATGTACAAAACTCAGTTAATATATGTCCATGGTGGTATGACATTTAGTACAGATACCAATTATGAAGAATATTTAAATAATATAATAATTAAACTTGAAGAAACACCAAAATGGAATAAGAACTTTTTTGATGACCAGTTAAAAGAACATTTTGATATAATAAGACCATCAATGCCTCTTAAAGATAATGCCAAATACAAATACTGGAAAATTATGTTTGAAAAATATCTAGAAGTAACAAAAGAGAATATTATCATAGTAGGTTTTTCATTAGGAGGAATTTTTCTTGCAAAATATCTAAGTGAAAATATAATTAACAAGAATATCCTCGGAGTATTTTTAGTAGCACCTCCATTTGGTAATTTTGATAGTATTGAAGAATTATGTGGTGGATTTGAATTAAAAAAAGATTTAAGTAATATGAAGAAGAACTGCAACAATATTCACATGTTTTTTTCAAAAGATGACGATATTGTACCTCAAACACATATGAAAGATTATCAAAAAAACTTGCCCAATGCAAATTATCATCTAATGGAAAACATGAATGGTCATTTCATTATAGAAGAATTCAAAGAATTAATTGACTTGATAATTAAATTAAAATAAAAACAATAATTAGAGTTTCTTTACTTCCTTCATTAAAATCTCATTTACTTTTTGCGGTTTTGCAGTACCCATTGTTTCCTTCATAACAATTCCTACAATAAAATTAAGCGATTTAGTATTTCCAGACTTATAATCATCAACTGCCTTTGGTGCATCTTTTAATGCTTTGCAAACAAGCTCTTCAATAAGTGAGTCATCATTAACTTGCATTAAATTATTATCTTTAATGTATTTTCTTACATCAAATTTCTTATCATACAATTTCTCAAGTGTTTTTTGAGCAGTAGTATATGAAATTTCCTCACTTCCAAGCATTTCAATAAGCTCTGTTATTTCATGTTTTATATCTTTCTCTTCAAGCATTTCAAATGTATGTTTGTGATAATTTAAAACTCTCATAATTTCTCTTCTCAAAAAAAGACCAACTTCTTTTGGATTTAGTTTCTTCTCAATTGCATGTTCAAATATTTCACTTAAATAAAGATTTGAAACAAGAATACTAACAGTCTCGTCATCAAAAGAGAATTTTTTATATTCCTTTCTTTTCTCATCTGGAAGCATTGGAATCTCTTTTTTTAGTTTCTCAATAATTTCATCTTCAATAATTAAATTTGGTAAATCTGGTTCTGGAGTATACATATAATCTTGAGCATTTTCTTTAGAACGCATAAATTCTGTTGTTTCAAGTTCTTCATTGTATCTTCTTGTTTCCTGTTTTACTTTTTCTCCATTTGCAACAAGTTCTTTTTGCCTTTCTATCTCAACTTCTGCAGCTTTGACAATATTTGTAAGAGAATTAACATTTTTAATCTCCACTCTTTGAAACCCAGACTCTTCAACAGAGACATTAACATCAGATTTAATTCCAAAATCCTCATCTAATATTTTTAGATATTTGCAAGTAAGAATTAACTCTTCAAGCCAGTCTCTTAATTGTTCTGTTGATGTAAACTCAGGTTTTGTAACAAACTCAGCCAAAGGAAAACCTGAACGATTATAATTAACTTCACCTGTAACTGGGTCCCATCCAGCAAGATTTTCCTCCAAGTGAATTTCTTCAACACCAATTCCTTTAAAAGTGCCACCAATACAATTAGGCTTTATATGACCTCCTGAAACAGTTCTTTGATAACCTGTAGGCATATCTGGCCAGCTATAATGCTTTCTTTGAAAATTTGTTCTTTTAGTAATTTCACTCCCACAAACAATTCCCAATTTCAAGACTGCAAATAAAGCTCTCTTATTTGGAAGCATTGGTTTTGAACCGGGTTGGCCTGTACATCTTGGACAGATTAATGAATTAATTTCTGTAGTCTTTTTTGGTGTCTTACAATTGCAGAATAATTTCTCCTTAGTCTTTAAATGAACATGAATTTCAAGGCCGATTTTTACTTTTCCCATTTTTATACTAAAATGATTTAGTTTTCATTTATATATTTTATGCGTTTACCAGTAGATGAACCTTTTTGTTTCAAAATAAAATTTTTTTATAAAAAATTAAGT
>CAYLKB010000174.1:0-2188 GCA_964384165.1 uncultured Methanosarcinales archaeon | reverse complement strand
CATAATAAATTATAATTTCCAGACTTTATAAAACTACTTCGGATGAAGCCTATTTTAACCTAATCTCTTAAATGCTTGAGAAATGCCTTTTCAACTTCTAAAGAATTAACTTGAGAACCCTCACTTATAGTATGCATATTATAAATTATTCTATTTTGAAGAAATGCTTTTTTCTCCTCTACATGAAAATCTTTTAATTCATATTTCTTAATTAATCTCATTACTTCTGTAGAAAACCTTGTTCTTTCTGCTTCATTTCTATATTTTAAAATAAAATAATGTGGTGCTTCAACTTTACCTCTAATAACAATAGTTGGGTTTTTAGAATTTTCTTCAACTTCATCCATCTTTAATATAAATAATTACTGATTATATATTTTAAGGTTTTGTTACTACTCCAAATCTTTTAAATCATCTTCTATTTTTTTTCATCATCTGCTTCATCATCTTATTACCTCCAAACTTCTTCATCATCTTCATCATTTCTTGAGGATTATTTTGCATATCTTCTGGATTAAAATCTTCAACGGCAGATGGGTCTTTAAACATTGAAAACATTTTTTTCATTTGTTTATATTGTTTTAATAAATCTCTAACATCTGAAACATCAGTACCAGATCCTGTCGATATTCTTTTTACTCTTGAAATATCTAATACGTCAGGTTTTTTCTTCTCTTCCAGAGTCATTGAGTCCATAATATATTTCCATTTAGTAATTTTCTCTTCTTGTACTTGCATCATTGACTTATCAATATTAAGACCACCAAGACCAGGAATCATTCCCATAAGTTTTGACATCGATCCCATCTTGTTCATAGCCTTTAATTGTTCATATAAGTCGTCAAGATCAAATTCACCAGTCATTAATTTATCCTGCATGTTTTTGGCCTTTTTCTCATCCATTGCTATCTTTGCCTTTTCAAGTAATGACTCAATATCCCCCATTCCAAGAAGCTGTGATACAAATCTTTGCGAATTAAATCTCTCCAAATCCTCAGACCTCTCACCTACTCCAATAAATCTTACAGGAGCCTCAACAATACTGCAAGCACTAAGTGCCCCTCCACCCTTACCAGTACCATCCATTTTTGTTATAATAACACCTGTAATATGCAACTTATCTTTAAACATCTCTGCTTGTCTTTGAGCACTTTGACCAACATCAGCTCCTAAAACCATTAATGTGTCAGTTGGCATAACTATTTTATTAAGAATTGATATTTCCTCAACTAATTCATCATTTAAAGAATCCCTTCCAGCACTATCTACAATAACAACATCATATTTTGTCATAGCTTTCTCATATTTTAAAAAAATAATATCAGGATTTTTCTCATTAGGGTCTCCATAAACATCAATACTAAGTTTTTCTCCAGTTTGCTTTAATTGTTCATAAGCAGCCGGCCTCCAAGTATCTGTTGAAATTAGACAAACTTTTTTACTTCTATTTTTAAAATAAAGACCTAATTTCCCCGCAGTAGTTGTTTTTCCTTGTCCATAAAGACCAACAAGCATAATTCTGTTTTGTTTTCCCTCAATTAATCTAAAATCTCGTTCATCTCCTAGAAAATGTGAAAGCTCTTCAAAAATTATTGTTATCAAATGGTCTCTCTTGTTCATCTGAGCAATATTTTCTGTAATTGCCCTATCACGAATTTTCTTTGTAAGGTCTAAAACAAGTCTAACATTAACATCTGATGCTAAAAGTGCCTTTTGAATTTCCTTAACAATCTCTTCAACAACAGTTCTATCAACTGTCACTGAATTCTTAATTTTATTAATTGTATCTCTTAAAGAATTACCAAGTTTATCAAGTACCATAACAATTACAATGACATACAAGTTTATAAAATTTATCTCAATTCTCAAAATCAATAAATAAATTATAATTTATCTACCAACCATATTCATAATACTAATTTTTATTTATTTAATTAAAACTTTAATATTAATTATCATTATAAACCAAATGAACTAAGCATCTTCAGTTCAGAAATTCTTAAAAGTTATAAAAAATACTAAAATAGCCCATCAAAATTTAAAGTCATATTAAAAACAACATAATATAAAGAATATTATAATTAGCAACTTTAAACTAAAAATAAGAATAATCTCCAAACTCAGCTCCATAACGTGTACAGACAGGTGACATATGTCCCCAGTCTCTAAAAAGTTTTACTTTTTAGTA
>CAYLKB010000173.1:0-2226 GCA_964384165.1 uncultured Methanosarcinales archaeon | reverse complement strand
TAGCTGAAAGATTTATAGTTTATAGGCTAAATACTGACACAGATGTGTCATAATTGTGATGGCCATATTAAACACTCATTACGATTGAAATAATGTGTCAATTTTTCTCTTACAATAAAGTCACGTGTCTGTCACGCCTCCGGTTAAATTTAAACAAAAGTTGTTGGACAGGTCAAATTTTTAAGGTTGTTTTTTTTTTATATCTATTTGCATTTATTTATTGGAATTATCTACATTTAAGTGCTTCTGATTCAATTTTGATATACTTTAGAAGCTTTAATCTTCGATACTTTTCGGTTTGTAATGTAGACATCAACTCGTCCAGGATGTAAATAAAGCGACTCTCGATTGTAAGGGTTTACTGTTTGGATTTCTCAGTCACTTTCCTTTCATATGATTTTTGACACGTCTGATCAGGAAATTTCATTTCAAATCACCTATCAGATGTTGAAATATTTCCATTTTACGCAAAAATCATATACTTGTTTGATTTTTCAACCATAATTTTGATGGAAATCAATCTAAACTGATATACAAAATGGCGTAATAATATTTATTTCATTTTTTTTTTTTACTACTGAATTTTTAAAAGCTTAACTTTAAAACAAAGTACCAGGGTGAATGTTATTTTAGCGGTGATTTTTATTGCTAACCAATTCATTTATTCACTATTTAAAACATTTCAAATTAATGTTTTGCATATTTTTTTATTTATTATATTCAAATTGTTTACATAACTTTGCCACTAATCACA
Organism: uncultured Methanosarcinales archaeon; assembly: GCA_964384165.1. GTDB lineage: Archaea > Nanobdellota > Nanobdellia > Woesearchaeales > UBA583 > UBA583. The sequence continues at coordinate 1,472 of CAYLKB010000173.1, read as the reverse complement.
TTCATTTCTTTATTATTCAAGTATTCACTCCGGCTGTTTTCAATATTCAAAGTGTTTTGTCTTCTCATTCACTTTTCTTACTAGCATTTCTCGAACAAATTGCACACAATCACGGCACTTTATTTTGTGAAAAACAAAAATTTAATTTTGAGAACACTGAAAATGTATTGTAGATTGATTCTCAGATCAGGAAATTTCATGCAGAAGGTTTTCAATATTGATAAATTTAGTAATTCTTCTCGAAAAATTCGCAAAAAAAAGATGCCCGATTTGTAAAAATAAGTTGTTAAGTATGATTTAAAGCACCAAAACTATACATGAGCTACACATACTTTGATCTTAAAATTCAAATAAAATTATACTAAAATCAAATGTGGGAGTGTAAGCAAGAAGTACAAACGCTAATATAATTTCAAAAATATTTTCAAATGCTTCAAAATCAGAAAAAAATAAAAAAGTAAGGCTTATGTTCGCAAAATTAAAAGCACCCAGGTATAATAAAATTATAAAAAATTGAGTATACAATTACTTTTTCTTTAAATGGTTCATGTGATAGATGTTGTCATATTAGATCTAAACATATATATCTTTTGTTTGTTTTTCAAAAATTCAATATTGATTTGAATGATTTACAACAATAACAAAAAAAAAGTATAATGAATGTATTGTGGCATTACACTTAAAGGGTTAAAAAAAATAAAATCATATTGTTCGTTTTTATTTGTTTTCTTTTATTTTTGTGAGCATTACGTATTCAAAGTAAATTCATATCGATTTTGGTCATCAACAATTTGGTTACACCTATAAAGTCTTTTTTCATTACATGTATTGTAACAATTTTTATCTTATAAAACAGAAAATTTTGTCAGAAAACTAACTTTTACATTGTAAGCAGAAATAATAATCGGTGGATTCTATTTCCTAAATTTAAAGTAGGTATGAAAATATTCTCATGACTGATTCATATTTAAATCTTTTTTTGGAAAAATGTCTAAATTAAATAGGTTCATTTGTAGGGTTGTCTGCATGTATCTGGCACTGTCTCAAAAATTTTAATATTTTATCTAATTCTATGAAGATTTCCAATGAAATCACTCATGCAACATTTTTATTAAAATATAATTTTTAAGGAAAAAATAAAAATAATGATTGAATGATTGAAATATGATTGAATTATTTAATTAAAAAATAAAAATCAAATAAAAAATAAATAAAAAAAACATTACAAAAAAAATTATTATAAAGATAGTGTTGAAAGATTCTACATAAAATAAAATAAAATGGTGATACAAATATGAAATAGAAAATAAACCAGTGAATTGAGGAAATCAAAAACATAAATAAATACATAAAAATTAAATAAAAAAATAAATAAATAATCACTTTGAATGAGAAGAAGTGTATTTTTAGCTCATTTTTAGTATGAAAAACTTTAAGATTTTCAAATTATTAGAACAAAATAGAGAGCTTGA
>CAYLKB010000172.1:0-2300 GCA_964384165.1 uncultured Methanosarcinales archaeon | reverse complement strand
TGACTGTTTTTGCGCAATCGTGAAGATCGCGAAGGCTGGTGTCAAGCAACGCTTCCGAGTGCGCGCATTTCTTTCTTGCTCAACAAAACACCCCAACCAACACAAAAGCCAAAACAATCAACCAATCCATCCATGAAGAGCGACTCCCAACAGACTGCTGGTACGACAAGGAACCAACAAGAAGAGAAAGACGAGTCATCTCCTTCTGAAAAGAGGGAATGGTGGACAAGCGTCGCGCTGAACCGCCTGATCCGCTCCCGCCGCTCGGTCAAGCTTGAAAATCTGACCCTCGAAGACATCCACCATATCCCGGCAACAATGGACCAGGAAGAAGTCGCGCAAATCTTCCGCCGCGAAGACCTGACCTCCGCCCCTGTTATCGACGAGGAAAACCGGCTGATCGGCGTTATCACCATCGACGATATCATCGACGTCATCGATGAAGAGGCGCAGGAAGACATCCTGAAACTCGGCGGCGTCGAAAAAGGCGACCTGTACCGCGCCATCCTCGCCACCACCGGCTCGCGCTTTCGCTGGCTGTTTGTCAACCTGCTGACCGCGATCCTGGCCTCCGTCGTCATTTCCTTTTTCGACGCGACTATCGAACAGATCGTCGCCCTCGCCGTCCTGATGCCCATCGTCGCATCGATGGGCGGCAATGCCGGAACACAGACCCTGACCGTCGCCGTCCGCGCCCTCGCCACCCGGCAACTCTCGGACAGCAACGCCATGCGCGTCATCTGGAAAGAAACGATTGTCGGCACGTTGAACGGCAGCGCTTTCGCTATCATCACAGGCATAATAACCGCCATGTGGTTCGCAAATCCCATGCTCGGCGCGGTTATCGCCACAGCCATGATTATCAACCTGATCTGCGCCGGCTTCTTCGGTGCCGGTATCCCGATCGTCCTGCAAAAAATGGGCAGCGACCCGGCCGTCTCCTCGACCGTCTTCTTAACGACCGTCACCGACGTTGTCGGCTTCTTCGCCTTCCTCGGCCTCGCTGCGCTGTTTTTAATTTAAGCCTTACTGGACATTCCATTCGACGGCACGAATGCCCGCCGTCTGGACGCCAACCCCATCCCCAATGGTCTGCTGCATAGACTCATAGACGATAGGCAAAGCAAACAAAGCCCCGCCTGCAGCCATCCGAATCGTACATTCCTTGAGCGTTGTCTGCCGGGGATCCTCGACATGGTCCTTGATTTTTACAATACCCATAGCCCCCAAAAGCAAACCGCACATATACGATAGCCCGGTCAACAAGCCCGGAACACTCGCAATTGAGGTCGTAATATTAGAAGCGATAGAACTGAAATTATTGCCCGGAAGGGCTGAGATAATCGATTGTGGTTGTCCCATAGGCTGCGAAGAAGCAGTTCCGGAAAATAAAAGTACGGCCGTGAACAAAGCAGCACCAAGCTTTATAGATCCTGAATGAAAAGAGGAATCTAATTGCCGATGAATATCAATAATAACACTCATTACGATCCCCCCACCCCTTTAATTATACATAAATATAACTCGCTTCGCGCTAATATTCTATTAACAATCAAACTATTTTCTCAAAGAAACAAATCTTAACAATATGTTACGAACTAATCTCTATAATTTTTTTAGATGTTCAGAGACAGGGTAAAGAATGAAATTATTCGGCATATCCGTCTACATACCGATGACAACAGAAATGGAGGCTCAATACGCCTCCCAAAGTCGCTCTCGCTTTGTACCATTTGTCAAAGGAACACTCCTGATAGCAATTACTGCTGAAATCCTGGGTATCCTTTTTCTCTTCTTACTACAGGAAACGGTATATCTGATAAATATCAGACTGGTCGTCATCACTTTTTATCTCATCCTGCTCTGGGCCACATACACAAAAGATGGAGAAAAACTGATCCATAGCATCGGCGTAATCGGTGTTATCGGCATTGTTATGTTTCTGGGAATCGCAATGTCATATGTCGATCAGGGTGTAGGCATCATGAATGCTGCATTCTTCATCCCGCTCCAGCTTATTCCCCTGATGACCTCGCTACTGGCTGCCCTTATAGCGATATGGTCTTCAATCGCCATAATTATAAAATTCGCTACGAACAACCATCTGGACCCAACGATAGCCGAAAACATCGAATACATATTCTTCTACTACGGCATGGTTGCTTCGCTCATCTGTTATCTCGCCACGCAACACAGACGCTCAGCGTTCCTAATGGAAAAGGAACTGGAAAAAGCCAAAAAAGACGCGGAGAGCGCAAACAAAGCAAAAACGAAATTCCTCGCAACAATGAGCCATGAAG
>CAYLKB010000171.1:992-2440 GCA_964384165.1 uncultured Methanosarcinales archaeon | reverse complement strand
CGTGCACAGGTGTGGAAACACGCAGCGCAGAAGTGTAGTACTATATATGAGAATGCTGTGAAGGCAGCCCAGCGAACATGAGTTCGGTTTGTTTCTATTTCCAAGTCCATCAGCCCCGACGCGTGAAGCGCTACCGGTTTTTTGATATTGGCCAGGACCACGAGTACTTCAACTGTGAGAGCGAGCGCGACACCAACAACGCGAAGGTGTTGCGGAAGGTGGCCGACAAGTCCTACTTGCCCACGAACGCAATCATGCTCGACCTCCTGAAGACGTACCCCGAGTTCAAGATTGCGTACTCGATCTCAGGTATTGCGCTTGAGCAGTTCGAGGAGTACGCACCCGAAGTGCTCGACTCTTTCAAGGCGCTTGTCGATACCGGCAAGGTAGAGCTCCTCTCCGAGACCTACTACCACTCGCTCACGTTCCTCAAGAGTCCAAGTGAGTTCAAAGAGCAGGTGCGCATGCATCGCGATGCCCTCAAAAAGCACTTCGGTGTGGAGCCCTACGTCTTCAGGAACACCGAGCTCATCTATCACAACGACATTGCCGAGCTCGTGGCCGACATGGGCTACCTCGGCATGCTGGCCGAGGGTGCGGATCATATCCTCGACTGGCGCAAGCCAACCTACGTCTACCACGCGAAGAGCGATCCGGCGTTGAAGCTCCTCTTGAAGCACTACAAACTCTCGGACGATATCGCGTTTCGCTTCAGCAACCGTGACTGGGAGGAGTGGCCGATGACCGCGCCGAAGTTTGCACAGTGGGTGAACGCGCACAATGGAGACGGCAATCTCATCAACCTCTTCATGGACTACGAGACCTTTGGCGAGCACCAGTGGGAGGACACTGGTATCTTCCACTTCCTCCGTGCGATGCCCGAGGAGGTCTTGCGTCACACTGACAACGACTTTGTCACGCCCTCCGAAGCTCTTATGCGCTACAATTCTGTCGGCGAAATTGACGCTCCCCACCACGTCTCGTGGGCGGATATGGAGCGTGACCTCTCCGCATGGCTCTCAAACCCTATCCAGCATGATGCGCTTCGTGCACTCCATGAGCTCGAGGCACCGGCACGCGACGCTGCAGACGAGAACCTACTCCGCGATTGGCGACGACTCTCGACGAGCGACCACCTCTACTACATGTGTACGAAGTACTTCCAGGATGGTGATGTACACAAATACTTCTCGCCGTATGACTCCCCGTACGAGGCATATATCAACTATATGAATGTCCTCAATGACCTCAAATTGCGCATACATGCGGCCCCGAAGAAGACGGTAGTGGAGCGGGGTCCGTGGGCGTCGATAGCGCAAAAGACCAAGGGACTATTACAAGCGATAACCTCATAACACCATGCCAACCAAAGCACCGAAGAAGCCCGCACCAAAGAAGACGACGAAAAAAGTGGTCCGCTTCGGGCTCACGTTTTGCAAAACTACTCA
>CAYLKB010000171.1:0-982 GCA_964384165.1 uncultured Methanosarcinales archaeon | reverse complement strand
CCGCATGCCGTATCGCAGAGCCGCACGAGACCTTCTGGGTCAACAACGGCCCGGTGTGCTGCAGTATCGACGAGCTGCGCGACGCCTTGAAGGGTATGAGCGATGAACAGTTCGCCTACCACACGAAACGTGCAGGGAACGACTTCGCCAGGTGGATTGAAGAAGTGCTCTGTCATAATGAGTGTGCGACGCGTATTGCACGTGCAAGGTCTCGCGCTGGAGCAGTAAAGGCTATCGACGCCTGCAAGTGCTAGCAGCCCTTTGAGTATGTCGCGTACACTCGTTGTAGGAAACGGGACGACGTTAGTGTGCTATGACCAGTTTGGTCAGGTGCGCGACTTTTACTATCCTCATGTCGGGCAGGAGAACCACGTAGGTGAGAAGCTCCGTCACAAGGTTGGCGTACAGGTAGACGGCACACTCTACTGGCTTGACCATGACACGTTTACGACACGCGTACACTACGAGGAGGATACGCTCGTGGCTCGTGTCGAAGCGGTGAGTGAGAAACTCAACCTCACACTTCGCTTTGGCGATGTGGTCTACAACGAGCACGACATATATATACGAACGCTTACCATAGAGAACACGGCGGACTTCGCCCGGACCGTTACGGTCTTTTTCAATCAACAGTTCCACATAGGTGAGTCCTCACACGGGGACACCGGCTATTACTCGGCAGAACTTCGCGCGGTTATCCACTACAAAGGGCGACGGGTCTTCCTCGCGTCATTGCGTGACGACGAGGACTTCTTCGATGACTATAGCGTCGGGCTTATGGGTATCGAGGGCAAGGAGGGGACGTGGCGTGATGCGGAGGATGGGTCGCTCTCACAGTGCCCAATCGAGCACGGTACGGTGGATTCAGTCCTCGCCAAGAGTGTACAGATCGATGCGGAATCCTCACACACACTCTACTACTGGATTGCGGCGGGTACGACCTACAAGCAGGTGGAGCGTATCCATCGCGATGTGATTACAC
>CAYLKB010000170.1:0-2482 GCA_964384165.1 uncultured Methanosarcinales archaeon | reverse complement strand
GTTGTTACAGCACCATCAACAATCATAATTGTTGTAATTGAGTTTGGTTGGCCTTCATTAACATATATATCATCCAAATGAACATAAGGTGGACCAGAACCATCATCTTGATAAAGATTATCTGCGATTATATCTCCTTTAACATGTAATTTTGCTTCAGGATTTGTTGTCCCAAGACCAACAAAACCATTTCCATCTAGTATATAAAAATGATTAGTAACACCACTCTCATCAATATAAAAATTATTAAAATTGTCTTTTCCAATACCCCACTCATTATTTCCACCATCATAAAAATCAATTGCTGAATAAGCTGAACTAGAACTAACACCAACAACAGCATTACCTGCTGTAGTCATAACTGAAAGTCTATTTGAAGGACTATCAGTTCCAACTCCAAAATTTCCTAGTATCCAAGAGTTTTGAGCAGAAGACCCCGATGAATAAAAATTAGTCCCTACTTGCAATGAATTACCTGCAGTTAAATCTATTCCTATATCAGCATTAGCACCTACATTTAAGTTATTATCTACATTAGCATTATTCCCAACATCAAGGTCATTTCCAATATTAGTATTAATGACAACATTCAAAGAACTATTCACATCTAAATTATTTGGAAAAATAAAGTCACCGCCAGACTCATCATAAGCAAATATGCCTGCCCTAACATCTTCAGCTTTATGCCATACTCCATTAGTTTCTGCATTAACAGCTAATATGCTCAATATTAGTATAGCCAAAATATGAAATAACTTGTTCATGTTAAATTATTCATTAAAAATTTTATATAAATAATATATTTATAACTAATAAGTTACAACACACCCTAATCACTTATTTTACAATTTACTTTTTCTTTTTTATATCTACAAGTAGGAATAGTTCTTTTAACTGAGCATCATTTACTGGTGATGGTGCATGAGTTAAAGGACAGTATCCAAGTTTATTTTTTGGGAAAGCCATAACTTCTCTTATTGATGATTTCTCTTCTAAAAGCATAATTATTCTGTCTAGTCCAAATGCAAGGCCTCTATGATATGGAGCCCCATAATTATATGCTTTTAAAAACCAACCAAACATCATATCAATCTGCTCGTCTGAGAGCTCAATTATCTCAATAATCTCTCAATTAACCAATCTAAAATTTAGGAAACACTAACACTACTCTGAAATAATTTGTAGATGACGACTCAACAACTCTAAACTACTCTATTTACATTAACAATCAATTAAATAGAACACTATTATGTAACTCTGGCACAAACACTTCTATTAATATGTCTTTTGCATCAGGATTTTACTCAGTAATTATTGAAGCTGATGATGGCAATGCTCAAATAAATTCAACACCCAATAAATTTTATATAATAAAAAATTACTCTTCAAAAATAACTAAGATAATCAAATCTATAACCACAAATCAATATTTGATAAACATTACATTAAATAACAAAAATAATTATAATAATTCCTTTAAGATTATTGATTTTGTTGACGAAGAATTAAACTTCGGTTCATTCAATCAACCATATAACTGGCTTAACCTAACATCAGGATTTTACTCAGGAACAATTCTAGGCTGGAACATAATATCGCCCCCATTAAAAATATCCAAAATAAATTATTCTATAACAAACAATAATCCTAATTATAATATATTAAATGAATTTATACTTGGACTTGAATAAAAAAATAAACATCTACATAAAATTATTAAACAAGTTTTTATAATAATCAAAACTTAATAATAATCAAAAAAATAATGTTAAATAAAAAATGTTAATTAATAAACTACTCATTAAATTAAACTCAACCTTTTTTTGCCTAAATAAGCAAAGTGCATTTATAGTAATAGTATTAGCTCAATAACAATTAATTTATATAATTTTGCTTGGTTATTTATAACTCAAGCCAAAAATCCCAAATTTATAGTGTTTAAGTCTTATTAGTTTTGCAGGAAAAATTAAATTACCAAACTTTATATATTTATGATAATAAATACATTTTATGAATAATAAATTACTGATAATCTCTAAAGCATTAAGCGATGAAACCAGACTAAATATAATAAAATTTTTATTAAATGGAGAAAAATGCGTTTGTGAGATAATTCCTTATGTAAAGAAAGCACAACCTACAATTTCATTGCAATTAAGGAAATTAGAATATTTAGGTTTAATCAAATCAAGAAAACAAGGCAAAAAAGTATTCTATTCTATAAAAGAAGAAAAGTTGAAAGAAGTATTAAATCTGTTTTAAAATGGTAGAGTATATATTATTTGTTTGTACAGAAAACTCTGCAAGAAGTCAGATGGCTGAAGGATTTTTTAATTATTATAACAAAAATGAAAATTATTTTGGAATTAGTGCAGGAATTGAAATTGCTCAAAAAGTAAAATCATTTGCTTTAATTGTTATGAAAGAAAACAGTAGATGAACCTTTTTGTTTCAAAATAAAATTTTTTTATAAAAAATTAAG
>CAYLKB010000169.1:0-2522 GCA_964384165.1 uncultured Methanosarcinales archaeon | reverse complement strand
TTATTTTATATTTTATTTTATATTTTATTTTATATTTTATTTTATATTTTATTTTATATTTTATTTTATATTTTATTTTATATTTTATTTTATATTTTATTTTTTATTTTGGCTGAAGTAAATATTTGAAAAAAATGTAATTTTTATAAAAAATATATTATATTTTTAAGTGCACTTTCCGGTAACATTTCCATATCTTCACTTTTTTTAAATAATTGTAATATAAAATTTACAATAATATGATACACATTCTAGTCACTTTTTTCTCTTGCTGAGTCAATAGGAGTGAAACCTCTATTATTTTTAATCAAAAAATCTGCTTTATTTTTTATCAAAAATTCGATAGCAGGAAGGTTTCCGTAAGCTACAGCAAAGTGTAAAGGTGTATTACCATCAGCATCTCGGATATTAACATCGGCTCCTTTATTTACTAAAAATTTTAGCATAGAGTAGGCGTCAACCAATGTGGCTAGAAAAGATAGATAAGGTGGTTGTATTCTTGTATCATTAATATCTACTCCTCGTTCAACTAATAATACAGCTATAGGAATCTTGGATTGAAATAAGGCTATAAACAGTGGTGGATATGTCTAACTATTAAACTAATTAGGATCCGCTCCTAGATCTAATAATAATTCAACAACTAGGTATTTTCCATGTATGATAGCTGTGTATAAAGGTGTTTCTCCCCTAACATTCTCGATATTAACATTTGCCCCATTATTGTATAAAAATCTAATGGCATCTAACTACCCATGTTCAACAGCGAAATGTAGTGGCGTATCTCCATATTCTGTATCAACAGCATTAATATTAAAACCTCTATTCAATAATAGCTCAATTACTGGTAAGTGTCCTTCTATATTAGCGATATGTAGAGGATTGTATTTTTTGTTGTAGTTTTCAATATTTGATAATCTATTTAATAGGAATTTTACTATAGGTACTGATCCTCCATATACGGCTTTGTGTAGGATATTATTATCATCAGGATTTTCTGGCAAATCAATATTAGCTCCGTGTTCAATTAAGAATTTAAATACTGGCCAATGTCCTCCAGAACTTGCATAATTTATAGCTTTATCACCTTCATAATTTCCATCAATATTAACATCTAGTCCTTTATTTACTAAAAACTAAACTAATGGTAGGTCTCCTTTCTCCGAAGCTATATGTAAACTTGTACGTTCTGGCAATTCTGTTTTAGCTTTAATATTTGCACCTTGGTTTAATAATCTTTTAACTTCTTCTAGGTTTCCATTTTCAACGGCATTGAGAAATTGTTTGTCCAATTCGATTTGATCAAATTCTTCTTCGTTCATTTATAATAATAACTTTTTTTTTTTTAGATTTTTTCAAAATTTATAAAATTAAATTCATCAATACATTTTCCGATTATTTTCTTTTGAAATAGTTTAATTTGTTTAAGCAATTTTTTGTTTGATTGTGATTCATATTGAATTGGAAAATCTGGATTAAAATTTTTGGGAAATTCTTTAGAATTTTCATGTTCAAAGTTTTTAGAGTTTATTTTGGATAAAATAGTTTTAATAACCTAATAAGTTTTATATATTTTATTATCAATAAACGAGTCAATTAGATAAAGACCGATTGGTGAAAATTTTTGGTTGAGTAAATCATAATAGCTTCTGTATCTTTGGGAGTAATAATAATTAATAAACCCTGCAGACTTTTTGATATTTTTGAATTTTTTATTATGATCATCAATATATTCCAAATGATGTGGATTAACATATGTTCTCATTGAGAAATTGATGTGTAACCAAAGTCCTAATGTTCTTTCGTGAAGATAATTTTGTGGTTCATAATTGTATTTTGTATTAACTATAGGGCAAAGTAACTTAGCTGCAAAGTAAGGGAAATTTTTATAGTTCATGCAGAATGTTAGATTCCACGCTTGGTAAAGATCATTCCAATTTTTGGGTATCATGGTATATTTATACATATTTGATAGATTACTGAAATAAGGTCTTTCATTATTTATTAGGCGTGTAATATCAAAAAGGCCATCGAGTAGAATTAATTCATATCCTGCATCTGCGTTGTGTATATTGTTAAAAATAATGTCTTGAATGCAAGCTTCAGAGATATTTAAAGATAATCCAATTCTAGATAATATTTTAAATGAATCATTTACGTTATCAAAATCGGGTTTATTATCGGGAGTAATATTTGGGATTACGGGATCGACAGAGATAATTTTAGCTTTTTCAAAAAGGGTAGCGTATTTTTCCCAATTCTTTAGATATCCATTTTCTCTTTCTTCCATAAGGGTATTATAAATATCATTAAAAATATCTTTATCATGACACATTTCGTGTATAAGTTCATTTAGTGTGAAACAATATATTACTGCATCTTTAATTTGGTCTTTATAAAATTCAAAATTTATTTCGTTATTGTGAATAATATCAACTAATATTTTATTAAGAAGTATACCGTTTATAATTTTGGTAAGAAAGTTATTAACAATGAGATCTCTATCTTCAAAGTTTATTTGT
>CAYLKB010000168.1:0-2587 GCA_964384165.1 uncultured Methanosarcinales archaeon | reverse complement strand
GCTCGCTCAGCTATATCGTGTTCTCGAAGTTAAAAACTTCTGCGGAGCACAATATATAAAAAAAATAAGTTTTTATAATTTTTATTTCCTTTCAAATTCTTTTGCAGTAAATCTCCATTCTAGTTCTATTGCTTTTGAGATACCAATTCGTTTAGATTTTATTATTTCTTTTGGAAAATAACTCTCATCATCAAGATATATGGTTGAAGTTGGGGAAAGCAAATCAATGCCATTGTGTTCTTTATTCAATTGAAAAGCCATACAAAATTTTGATGGACCATTAGTAATATCCTTAGCATTTCCTTTCCTATTCACAATCATTGTATTTTTACCTAAAATTGGGATGATAGATCTAATTAATACTGCTTCTCCCTTTCCAATATCATCTGTTACAATATTGGCACAATAATACATACCATATGTAAAATATATATACAAATGTCCATACCTGTAAAACATAACCTCATTTCTTTTAGTCCTTCTACCCCCATAAGCATGACAACTCTCATCATCTTGAGTGTATGCCTCTGTCTCACAGATTATTCCCTTTAACACGCAAGTATTACTATTATATACTATTACTTTGCCTAGCAAGTCTTTTGCAATATCTATAGTATTTCTCCCTCTAAAAAAATTTTCTTTTAATCTCATTTTGAATAAAAAATTAATTATTCAGTAAAACATGAATATATGCTCATAATAACCATTTCTCCTTCATGCAAAACAGGAATATCTTTTTTTACATAATGTTTGCAATCTAATCCCGAAACACTTACACTTTCTTTTGAATTTGCAGATAATTTATATGGACCATTAGGACACATTACATCATGAGTCTCATTATATTCTACATAATATCCTGGAAGACCGCCATTACACTTATTGGCTACTTCTATATTTAAGAAACTGCAAGTACCTATTCCATTACAAATAGAATAAAATCTTCCAGAACTAAGAGTTGTACAATCAGCCTGACATTTAACTTGTTTGTCTGAAATATAAAATGATTTTTGTTTAATATTTTCAACATTGCCAGCCCTATCAACTGAATAATATTTGATACTTGTAGTGCATGAATTATAACTTTGAGGACATTTGACTTCAAAAACTCCATCATAGAGAACATTAGAATTGCATTCGTTTCCCATACAATAATAAGTAGCATTTACTCCAGAATAATTGTCAGAGGCATACAATTCAACAAAGACAGTATTCACATCATAAACATCTAGCAAATTATCATTAGTTGTTGGAGGAGTTGAATCATTTATAATTTTTATTTGAATATTATTCTCAAACTCATTGCATCTACCAATTGTACTAATATCCTTAAAACTTATAAGACAAGTGTAATCATCTTTTAAACCCCCTATCTCAACATCAAACCATAATTTATCATTACTTCCAATACAAACATTGTAAGTGCTTGGGAAAAAACTTAATTTAGAATTAGTTAAATTTTCCAAACTGAAAATTTTTACATGGTTTAGAATACAATCAGTATTCAAACTAAAATTATTAGAGGTTATGCAAACTTTATAATCATAGTTACTCATATTGGACATCTCAACTAATCCTCCAAATTTATCTTCTAAATGCACTAATTCAATTTCATCATCAAGACAATTTGTAGATGATATTCTAACATTAATCATATTATCAGTAGTAAAAGACTCTTCTAACTCTGTATCATTCTCAAAAATTATTTCTTCATCTATTATTATTGTGATTGTGGAATCATCATCTAACTCAATGCCGTCGGTTTCATAATAAATCGTATCATCATCTTCCAATTCATCAAAATGCCAACCAATCATTGGGTCGTCTTTAATAATTCCAAATTTGCCAGTTAATTCATTTTTTGCAGAAAGAACTTTATCTTTTGTGATATACTCAACTAAATACATATCATAAAATTTTTTTGAAGTTTTAATTTTTGTATTAACTGAATTACCATCATAAGTTTTTAATATTTCAATATCTTTGTAAATTCTATTTAATTTTTCATACTTATCAATTATAAAATCAATATCTTCATTTGGAAAAACTTGACTTAAAATATATATAATTTTGATTTCATCCACCACTTTTCCATTAACTATAAGATTACTATTATTTAAAGTGAAATACTCAGGATTTCTAGTTTCTTTTTCAGTAATTGTTAAATCGCCATTTTTTTCGATATAAATATAATATCTTCCAAATAACTCAACACTTCCCAAATTTACATTATACTCTGCAAACTCATCAAAATGAACTTTCTTTTCATCAATATTTTTTAGCATTTCATTTACTTTATCTAAATCATTAGATTCTTTTTTTTTATATTTATCAATTGCTTCATCAACAATGAATTCATATGCTATTTCATTTAAATAATATTCATCACCAATAATTGTGGCTGTAAATAATTTATTATTAATGGAAGTAAGCAAAGGGTCATTGTTCAATTTATAATCGAGTAATGCCTCACATCCAGAACATGCTGAAAAAACCAACATGGCCATCATTATTATTAATAATTTTATATTCATACAGTAGATGAACCTTAAGATTCAACTTTCAAAACTACTTTTAGTGACAACAA
>CAYLKB010000167.1:0-2622 GCA_964384165.1 uncultured Methanosarcinales archaeon | reverse complement strand
ACTAAAAAGTAAAACTTTTTAGAGACTGGGGACATATGTCACCTGTCTGTACATTTCTTAAACAATCACAATCTTTAAAAACTAAGGCAATCAATAAATATTATGATACTAACAAAAGACAATCTTCTTCGTTTTATAAGGGAAAAGAAATATGTAACTCCCACAACTATTGCTGATTCATTTGAAACAACAACAATGATAGGTTCAGCTGCTCTTTCAGAATTAGCAAAAGACAAACTAGTATATATAACACATTTAAAGGTAGGTTCCTCCCCATTTTATTATGACCCATTACAAAAAGCAGCAATTACAGAACTTGGTGATAAACATTTATCAAAGTATGATAAAGAGATATTTGAGAAATTAAAACAAGATCAAGTTATAAATGATTTAGGACTATCAATTCAGGAAAGACTTGCAGTTGAAAGAATTAAAGACTTTGCACAGCTTCTTGAAATAAAATTTGGGGAAAAAACTTTAAAATTCTGGGTTTGGTTCTTAAGAGATATTAAGGAAACAAAGAGTCAAATATTAGAAGCATTAAATCTAAAAAATAATTCAAAAGAAAATTCAAATCATTCCATACCTACATCTTCACAATCTGTTCATTCATCAAATTCTCAATCACAAAATAACTACAATACAAATGTGAATAAGAATATGCAATCTTACCAAAACTCATCAAATTCCCAAATCTCAAATCAAACATATCCTGAAAAGAATTACCATAAAGATATTTCCCAAAACAATCAAAACCATGATATTTTTTCATCTAATTCCTCAAGTTCACAACACATAAAAAATACAACAAATAGCCAATATATAGAACCTATAGTTGAAAATGGTGAAAATAATATTGAGGAAAGAAAACTAGAGCTTTCTATTGAGAGATTTATGCAGGAAAATTATCTTAAAGTTGAAAATAAAAATACAAAAGCAAATTATATAGAGTACTCAGCATCATTGATGATTAATAATATGAAAATAAAATTTGATTGCAGATTTTTCAAAAAGAAAGTTACAGAAGCAGATATAATTACATTTTATACTTCATCACCAAAACCAAAAATAATATTTATCAGAAATGCTCCAAAAAAAATGCAAAAATTATCAGAAAGACTCGATAATCTTGAAGTGGTGAATTTATAGATGAAAAAGAATAGAATAACTTTAAAAATATTCCTCAAAGGTATCCTAATGGGTATTTGTGATTTAATCCCAGGCATTTCAGGAGGGACTATAGCATTTATAACTGGAATATATGAAAGATTGATAAATGCAGTTAAAAATATTTCAATTCAAAATCTTTTCGTACTAATTTCTATGCTCTTTAGATTTAAATTTAAAAGTATTAATAATAAATTTCTTGAAATGGACTCTTATTTTTTACTTATTTTGTTTTCAGGTATTCTTTTTGCTATTCTTTTAGGAGCAAGAGTTATAAAATATCTTCTTGAAAATTATTATATATATGTAATGGCATTTTTTCTAGGCCTTATTATAGCATCATTAAAAATTATATATTCACATATTGATAATCATAATCTTAAAGACAAATCATTGGTTGTAATAGGTTTTCTTTTTGGGATTTCATTTCTTTTTCTTAAACCTGTAGGTATTGGCGAACCATCATTAGTACATGTATTAATAGGAGGTTTTTTTGCAATTTCTGCTATGTTTCTTCCAGGAATTTCAGGTTCTTTTGTATTACTTATTTTAGGTTTGTATGAGTTTATAATAAATGCACTTAGTGACATAATTTCAAATTTAAAATTTTTGTTTGTCTTTGGAATTGGTGTTATTCTAGGGATTTATTTTATATCAAGAATCATATCTTTTCTATTTGAAAAGGATAAATCAAAAACACTTTATGCCCTAATTGGTCTTGTTGCAGGTTCATTATTTGTCCCAGTAAAAAACATGTCTTCTGAACTTGCAATTATTGGAACATCAACTTTATCAATTCTAGGAATATCAGTCTTTTTTATAGTAGGTTATTTTATTGTTGAGATAAGTTTAAATTTATCACAAAAAATCTCAAAAAAATAATGATAAAATCATCTATAATAAAAATAATAATAATATTAAAATAATAAGAAGAAAAAGAAGAATAGTTGAAATAAATGAAATTAAAAATATTCTTCTTCAGGCACATATTTTTCATCAAGAATTTCAAGTTCATTAACCTCACCTTTATTCTCAAAAACAAACCTTATTCCAAGGCCAGCCTTTAGGATTGAACTTATAAGAATCATATGTTCATATCCAGAGCCTGAAATAATATTTACAGCAACATCTAAATCTTTTATTTCTTTTTTAAAATATTCTGAGAGTTTCCTAAAACATTCATCAGTCAATTTATCATCAATTAAAACTTTTGTTGCTTTGCTAGCAGGTATGTCAAAACTATCATATGCAAACTCATTGCAGACTAGAATAACTTTTTCCCATTGTTGGCATGTTATTAGTTTGGTTACTTGACCCCAAGTTCCTTTTCCAGAAGAAAGCATTGCAATAAGTGTTGTCATACAAAATGTAAAACATATCAACTTTATAAAATTATAGTTGTCCACAAAAGTTTTTCCTGCAGTCATTCATTTTCATTCATTCGGGACACTTTAA
>CAYLKB010000166.1:0-2670 GCA_964384165.1 uncultured Methanosarcinales archaeon | reverse complement strand
GAGCCTGGATAGCTTCTCCGGGGTTGAATTCCTCTTCCACGCACGAAAGGCTCTATTCCGTCTATTCCTCAGCCGAGCCAAGGCAGGTGTCATCCATGGTTGCTTGTAGATTTTCTTTTTCCTCTTCCTGGGAACACATTCTTCGACCAGGGGCTTCAAGACATCATAGAGATGATCCACACGACTGTTAACGTCACCACTTCCCAATTCCGTCATCCAATCCACTTGTCTCAACACCTGGGCCATTTTGGAAATATCAGCCCCACTGAAGTTATAGAACAGCTCATCATCCCCTTCTTCCTCCACCAAAAAGTCTTTAAACTCAAACACCAGCTCCATAGACACATGGTGGGCCATGTCCGGTTTCAAACAGTGCGGGGCCCTGTGCACAACGAAGTCCGAATCAATAGTGGTAAACACCAGCTCAAGTTGATTGCGATCCTTCACACCACAGATCTGAGACAACCCGCAATCGGCAAGAGCCTCGAAGAATGCCAAATCCCTAGGCCGGGGACTGATAGGGCGAAGAATTATAGGATTCTCAGTGTCGGGATACCAGTCCGCAGGTGCGTTAAAATCGCCCATTAGAATAAAATCGTCCTCTTGGCCAGCCGATCTTACCAATGCGGAGGCTGTCGAAACCACTTGATCATACTTGAGGGTAGGTGCATCTGGTGGGATGTATGCTGCACCAAGGATCAAGTTTTTGTCACGTAGATGAATAGACGTCCAAATTTGTTCCACGTTGTCCCGATTCTCAATCACCAGCTGAGATGCCGGCAAAGACTTCCGAACAGCGATGAGTACACCCCCACCGTTTCTGGAGTCGCCAACATCGGATCGATTGCACTTGAAGACCTGCCAATGTGCGACGTCGAACAATTCACCTGTTCGCACGGAGT
This sequence comes from uncultured Methanosarcinales archaeon, assembly GCA_964384165.1. Lineage (GTDB taxonomy): Archaea > Nanobdellota > Nanobdellia > Woesearchaeales > UBA583 > UBA583. Next base: position 1,768 of record CAYLKB010000166.1, on the reverse strand, counting down.
CGTCGAACCATGTTTCAAGCAAGACAATCACGTCGTATGTGCAGATCTCCACCTGGGGTCGTATTGCGGTTAGTTGCGAGGAGATCCCACCAACATTATGAAGATAAATGTTGAGACCATTCACCCGTAAGCCACTATTCGAAGCGGGTGTGTGACCCGTGTCGTCAGCGTCAGAATTGTCAGAGGGGTCGAAATTGTTGCAAGCGGGATTTCCTGTACACGAATACGTAACAGCCGCTATTGTCTCCAAGTGACTGTCAGGGAGGCTGACAGCTATTGTATCTCGGCATATCGCCTCGTCTATAACATACGAAAATCCGCCGGAACTGCATCTGGCCCAGCTGGATGTATTATTGTCCCAGGACGCCAAAAGGAACTACTCGTGACCCTAGCAAAGAATCGGGACGGAACACACAACCAGAAACCCGCCGATCCGGGAAGTGCTGATACACGCTCCACAACAAATCCGCGAGAACCAAGGTTCGATGACAGGTACGAGAGAACCATCGCTGCAGTTGTATTGGGATCAAGATTGCCAACATACACCACTCTAGTTGACAAAGCTTCCTGAATCAGGTTCACTCTTCTCCGATCACCTCGCCGATTTTCACACCCGGTCCGCTGTTCGAGAGAGCCACAAGTTCCACTTGTCCGTCCAACCGAGTTCCTGGAGCCTTGCCCCGGCCTAGGCCGTCTCCTCCGCCGATTTTTACGAACTGGACCACATTCAACCATTCCAAAACTATTAGACAAGGGGATTGTTACCACATCGCTGACCCAGCCAAGAGGAAGGCTGGCGAGATTCTCTGCATACTGCCACCGTTCCTCCTCAGCCCTCTGCTCATCGGGCCGAGTGCGCTCCTCCAGATCCGCTACAGACATCTCTGAGAACAAAGACCCGCGATTCATCGATTCCACTCGAACACCGTCAGAAAAATCGTTTCGTCCAGCCGTTGATGCACCTTCCAAGGACAGCGCAAGCACATCTATTTCATCCCTGAGAACGCCTATGGATGTGGAAAGTGTGTTTCTTGCCTGTTCCATAGCCTCCGATGTTTCTCGAATCAGCTCACCAACAACCTCGCCCACCAGGGATCTAACTAGATCACCATTAGGGCCGTTACAGCAGTCAGCAGGTTTTTCACGCAGCTTAGGCCGATCTAACGAATTCTTAAGCCCCTCCACCGTGGATTTCAAACCGTTAAAACCCGTAGAGATCTGATCCTTCAACAACTTCAAGTCACTTCCAACGCCATCGAAAAGAACATCGCACGAACAGCTCCTCGCCGCGGCGGACCGCGTCAACTCATCAATAGACGCTTTTTGAGTTCCCACCGCAGATTTCAGATCCTCATGGACCGTCGTCATGGTGTCAATAGTGCTAGATAACACATTCAGGTCCCCACTTGTTTTCCTCGACATATTCATCAGCTCATCGATACACTCGCTATGCCTCCCGACTCTCCCATCAACCTGATGAAAGACACGGATCAAATCGGCCATAGTCATCCCGTCGCACTCAGGGCAGATATATTTTAAAATAGAAGATATCTCTCTGCCACCTTTTGCCGATTGCCTTGACAGCCCGATACAAACAGAGTGATAAAAATTCCTGCAACCATAGCAGCTGAACAAGGGTTGCGACTCGTGATCCAGGCAAGCATCACCCAGTTTGCATACCACCATTGTACCGCCCAATTTAGTACAAAATCCAAGAACGCGTGGTAGGGTGGAATCTTCACACTCTTCTCCAGTGTTGTCAGTTGTG
>CAYLKB010000165.1:0-2691 GCA_964384165.1 uncultured Methanosarcinales archaeon | reverse complement strand
ACCTCCAAGACGACCTTGGCGACGTCAGCATCGTCTAGTCAACAACTCGGACCATCCGCGACCACCGTCGCCTTTCCGGCTCCGGGATCGGGCGTTATGACCCCTGCCGCAGTGTTGTGCCTCCAGCCGACGGCTGCTGTCTTCGGGACTGCTGCTGCAGCGACTGGCGCGAGTGCACCAGGACATTCGGACTGACTCGCTCGTCACGCTTGTCCGTCTACAAACTTTAATCAGCAACTCGCACACTGCCTCTGCTTCAACGCACGCAGCCTCAATATCACTGCAGCTTCAGCAGGTGCTGGCAGACGGACCTGCAGTAGTTGCGATTACAGAGAAGTGGCTGACAGACGACACACCCGATTGTCTGTTGACGGTCTGTCACAATTACACCGTATACAGGAAGGACCAACTAGACCGACGTGGGGAGGAGTTGTCTTGATCTAAATGCAATTAATTTTTTTAATAATCATTTTACGTGTCGTTTCGTTACCGTTTATCGCCCATCTTTCACTGACTCTGTCTGACGCTGAGGCTGTTCAATATTGCAGGAAATTAGCAGAGTGTCTCGAACATCTTAACAGACCGAGTGATTTTAACATCCCTGACTTATTTATCAGTTATGCAAACTCATTCAGCTGTTCCTTTATCATGTCTGACTTTATTACAAAACACGCCCTCACTCAACTTGTCTCATCACCAACTAGATACAGCAGTAACAGTGACACAGCCTCAATGTTGGACCTTGTGCTGTGCAATGATGACCATTTTATTTTCAACACAGTTGTAAAAGAGCCTTTCGACAATAGTGTTCCGACATAGTGCCTCTTCTGAATCGACTTCCGACGCGCAAACTAGAGTGGAATCTTTAAATTTTTGAACAATATAGATTTTTTAACAGCCTTTTCGTATTATAATTCTGCAGATGAATATTTTGATTATTTTTATAGCATAATTAATGATTGTATTGCAGCAAATGTTCCCTATATTACTGGCTCCGCAGTAAATGGTCATCATCGTTACCCTGCCTACATTAGGACAAAATGTTACACGTAAAAGAGCGGCGTGGAGGAATTACAGAGACATTCGTTCAATGGCAGCAATGCAGCGCTGCAGACAACTATCGTCTATCTATCGCTCCTCTGTGTACGATTTAACGTGCAACGTCAACGTAAAATTATTAGCTCTAAAAATATTAATTCCTTCTACCGTCACTGTAATCGTATGTTTAATAGTAGTTCTGTTATCTGGCCGTTGCTATCACCAGAGGGCAGCATGTTGCTGGAGCCCGGGGTAAAAGCGGCGCTTTTAAAGTCTTTTCAGACTACTTCACCATAGACAACGGTCACCTCCCTGGTATCTCACCATTTACTTCTCATGTAATATCACATAGGCCTATAGTCTTCACCCCAGCCATGGTAAATATAGCAGCAAAACGCCTGCGCGTAAATTCCAAGGGGGGACCAGACTGCATCCCCCCAGAGTTTATCAAGAAATGCTGTCTGTGACTGCGCTTCTCTCGCCTTCGTTTTCCAGAGAAGTTTTGATGAAAGTTACATTCCACCCATTTTGTTGACTGCCCTCGTATGTCCCATATATAAGAAAGGTGATCGCGGCGACCCGAAAAAACTATAGGCTTATATCGCTGACCTGTGTTCTGTGCAAACTGATGTCATGAAATGTCAACTCATGAATGAACTTTTAGAGCGACATTTAATAACTAGAAAGCAGCACGCATTTCGCGTTTAGCATTCAACTATCAGTAATTTACGAGAAAGTACTAGGGACTGGACAATTGCTCTAAATAACAAGGAGAACATAGACATCGTGTACATTGACTACCAGAGGCTTTATTGGTAAACATATTGCCTAGTTGACTGCCTTCTTATTCAACCGCTCCCAACGAGTTGTAATTGAAATTGTACCTCAAATGCCATGTCAGATATTAGCGGTATTATACAGGGTTCTGTCTTAGGGCCTATTTTATCATTTTGTATATTAACGATGTATCTGATGTTATCAATTCGTCTGCAAATTTACAGCTGTTCGCCGATGACATGACACTGTACAGTAATTTTAACATACCGGCCAATACTTCAGCTCAGCCAAACCTATTACAGCAAATACTTGATGCAGGAAAAATATTGTGTACTGTGTACTGTCGGTAACTTTTTTCCGTTGAACATAATTTAATGCAGATTTTGTGAGTAATATCTAACGTTTAATTACGAAAGTGATGCTATCTGATAGCTCTTCACACAAGGATTACAATCCTATTATTCACTGACTCGAAAGATCCGTGGACGCTATTGGGACTTTTCCGATCGTTTCTTCTACAGTGAAGGTGAAACAAACATTTTGTTCGGGTTATTGTGACGCTCACTGCCCGTAACGTACTACAGTTAACTCTACACAGTTCATCATCTTCGCCTGTGTCTACGTCTGATTACTGACGTACTACAACCACATCAACTCAATCGCAATCATGGGCCGTCGTAAGCGTGCACACTCAGCTGACGACGCTATTCCCGGGCCCTCGAAGCTGAAATGTAATTCCTCTATTTCTGCACCACAGCAGGGTCCTTCCACTGTAGAAGAGCGAGAAGATATCGATAGCACGTCATCATCATCATCTGTACAACAAGAAGACGCGCTGAGTTAAAGCCCACCGATGCTTTTTGATCATTCAGAGCC
>CAYLKB010000164.1:0-2714 GCA_964384165.1 uncultured Methanosarcinales archaeon | reverse complement strand
CGATCGAATTAAATATGTTAAAGTGATTAATAATAACACTGAAATTATTTATGAGAAAAAATCTCCTCAACGTATCAATGAGGACATTAATTTAATAGAATTTGGTAAAACAACTAATGGTAAATCAGAAAAACTTTATTATATTTATTTATCTAAAAATCTCACTACTATTGCCCTTGAAGTTGAGCTAAACAATGAAGAAGTTAGTCTTAAATCTTTAAATGAACATTTACCTAGACTATTTTTGGATTTTCCTTTAATTGGAACAGAACAATTTTTCTTTCCTGCAGTTATTAATAATCCATTTTTAGAACCAACTGAGCCGAGGGATGGGGTATTTTTAACGGATGCGAATGAAGAACATATTATTAAGAATAAAGCCATATTTCAAGATGCAATAAATTCATATTTGATTATTCTCAATTATGCAACTAATAATAATTGGCAAAACTTATACTTTTTAGCTGATACGAAATTGCCTACTCCCAAAGATTGGCTTTCTCAAACTTGGTACAAAGATAATGTACAAAAAGTTTTACGAGATTATTTAATGAAAAGTGAAATTGTTTATACAGATGATGCAAACTATGAAAAAATCATCTTAGAAGATGCTTTATTTCCTTATCATCAGTCTTTTAATAAAGTAGTAATAATCTGGAATTTTGCCAAAGAATTATGGTTCGATCGTTTGCCAAAAATAGAACATCTGAAATTTTGGCATCAAATTATAGATAAAACTTGGTCTCAAGAATTACATTATAATTCAAATAGACTCATTGAAGATATAGCAACTTATTCTAATCTTAATAAGTTAGCAGATCGAATCAATAAAACTGAATTTGAAACTTTAAATTGGCTAACAGAATTTATTAAATTTGTCAATGAGGAAAATGATAAATTATTAGATAAATTTGCTATACTTCCTAATCAATATGGAGATTTTAAGTTTAAACGAGAACTTTGGTTAGATGATAATATTCCTAATCAACTTAAAGATGTTCTCAAAATTTTAAATATAGATTGGCGAGTTAACTTAAAACATAATCAAATTGAAGATTGTGATTTAAGTATTACTAAAAGTCTTTCTGACATTGTTAAAGAAATCAATAAAATTATTAAAGCAGGAAAAAACCCCCAGATTCAAACTTCTGTTTTGCATTTAATTAGCTGTTCTCCTCCTTATCATAAAAATATTAGTTTAATCCATGAAACTAGAGAGAAGTTATGGCAATTTGCCCAAGATTTTTATTCTCAAACACCAGAACAAAGATATTTAGCTAATTGGGATGAAAGTATTTGGGAAGAATCAGATCGATGGTTTATCAAACAAATTTTTAAAGATATTGAAGGAAAACAAAATATTTCTTTATTAACAAATCATCTTCAACAAGATTCTTATCAATGGTTAAGTCAGTTAATTAATTTTGTTGTTGATAATGAATTAATTGAATTTTCAATCTTAAATAATGCCAAAATATTACCGAATCAACATGATAATTTAATAGAGATTAAACATCTTTTACTTGATGATAATATTGATGAAGTTCTTAAAGATATTCTTGAAGATTTAGGTTATGATTGTCGTAGTGAATTAATTAGTCAATCAATACAATTAACAACAGATGTTATTGAAAAAATTGAAATCAAACATAAAAATTTAAAAGATATTACGAGGGAAATTACAGAAAGAGTTAATAATATTCTTAAGGAAGAAGGAGTTGATCAATTACGAGATGAAAAAACTAAAAAAGTTTTTGAGAGTTTATTACTTTGGTTTCATGGAGAAGAAAAACTTGCTCAAGAGTTATTTGGTGATCTCTATGAAAAACGTCATAAATTAAGAACTGATGAAGAAATTATTGCTGATATTAAATTTAAACAAGATGTTTTAAATAATGCTAATGGTTATACTGAACAAGAAATTTTAAATCTAGTTAATACTCCCAAAGATCAATTATTTACTCTACCTGAAAATTTATCGTTAGAAGAATTGCAAAAAGCTATTGAGCAATATCAACAACAAAAAGAAAATAATAATATTGATGAATCTATTGAAGAAGAAATAACTGAAGTTGATATAGATAATTTATTAGTCAGTTTAGGTATTAGTTCATTAGATGATTTAGAAAAAGCTAAATCTATTTATCAGAATACTCGAATTGGTCGTTGTTTCGGTTGTATTCCAAGTAATTATGACTATTATTCTGCTTTTCAGCGTGTTCGACAAATTATTGAGAGAGCAAAAGAAAATATTAAATTATATTTAACTCAAAATTCTGATTATAATTGTGATAGCTGGTGCGAAGAATCTCTGACGGTGATTAAGGGCATTTTCAAAAAAAATAGACCAATAAAAATTGTGGTGAGACCTTCTGATGGAGGAAAGGTTATTCTGTATTATCAAGAAGAATATCTTGCTTTAGAAAGTACAGATACAGAATTATGGATTGATAATTCTCAGATACAAAGAATTTTGACTCTTGGTCAAATTCTTAAATATACTGGCGTGACTCAGATAAAAATTAAATAATAAATAACTGAATAGCGCCCTCCGTCATTGTAAAGCAGGATTTTTGTGGTGGGGTGAAGGGCGCTGGTTTTTGTGGTGGGGTGGAGGGCGCTTTTTGGTGTCTGTGTTATTATACGGATAAAGTATCATTTTTATGTATCATTAATGTTAACAGAATACATCGCTATCGCAATGAAACAAGCAA
>CAYLKB010000163.1:0-2728 GCA_964384165.1 uncultured Methanosarcinales archaeon | reverse complement strand
CTTTGAAATATCAAATAAAAAAACAATTTGTAATTTTTCACTTACAAAAATATAACAAAATCATGGAAAAAAATGCACTTTTTTTTAGACCTGCCAAGTCTTTAAGACTTGGCAGGTCTAAAAAACCCTTATTGATGCGTATTCATAAGTTTGAAGGCTTCTTGCATGGTTTCGTATTTAATTAATAATTTTTCGTATTCAGCTTTCGGAATGGAATTTTGTAATTTTTGGAAGGCTTCTTCTCGTTCTTTCAAAATTCGTTCGTATTCAGTTTTTGGAATTGAATTTTGCAATTTTTGCAAGACTTTTTCATACTCTTTTTTGCTTACGGCATCTTTCAAAAGCCCATCGGTTTCGTCCGTTTCGCCAATCAAAAAGTACGGATTTATGCCTTGTTTTATCAAAAATGTCGTGTATTTATGATTTGGGCTTTCAGTTTTATCCAGTTCAACCTTATTAATAGATGTATTCGTAACCTTGGAAAGTTCCTCCGCCTCTCGCAAAGTTAGCCCAAGTCTTTTGCGAGCTTCACGATAACGGGTTCCGATTGATTTTAACATAGATAAAATATAACTATTTTGATAAATTTGCAAATTATAGAGATATGTTTGCAAAAATATAAGGTTATAATTTTTAAATTTCAAAAAATATCAATATGTTTGCATAAAGTATATGACGAACATAATTTTTTCACTTACAAAAATATAACAAAATCATGGAAAAAAATCATTTTTGGTTTTGTTCTAAGTATTTTCGGAGTTCTCGATTTTCTTGTAATACTTCAATGAGTTCGGATTGTAATTTCATAAATTCTTCCTGACTAACGTCTGGTTCGTGAATCTCTGGCGTTTTTTCGCCTAATAGTTCTGATATTGAGATATTTAGGCTATCGGCAATTTTTTGGACAGTATCAATGCTTGGCGATGCCTTATCATTTTCGTACCGACTAATCATTTGATAAGGAATACCCAGAGCCTGTGCAAATTGCTTTTGATTCAAGTCCATTTTTTGGCGAAAACGTTTTAATTTTTCACTAAAGCTCATTTTTTTTACAAAAAAGTTTTGCAAATATCAAATTAGTTTTATATTTGCACTCAATAGTTGTTTTTATTACAAATAAGTAGTTTTTCTACTATTAAAAGTACACAAAATCATGGAATATGATTCAAAAAATTTTTAAGATTTTGAGGAATTTTTAAGTGCTATTTTCAATAGTTCATATAATTCTTGTTTTTCAGCTTCTAATTTGGAAACTCTATCTTCTAAATGATTGATTTCCAAATTGTTAAAATATTCATTTTTTTCAACAGAATTATTTTTTTTAGGGTTTTCATTTTCTGATATAAACATATTCCCTTCGCCTTTCAGCAACCAGTTAGCATCAATATTATTAAATGAGGATAATATTTTTTCTAATAATTCAAAACTTGGTTTTGTTTTTATTCCTTTTGAATTGCCTTTTATGACGTTGTGGATAACGGAAGCACTTGAATCTATTTGTTTAGCAAAAGCATTACCGTTTAACTTGTAATAATCCATCAACTGAATTAGTCTTTCATTTACTGTTTTTTTCATTTTTTAATGAAAAAATTTTTCTTAAAAATTGAAATTTTAAATAATTTAAAATATATTTGCGTCATGTTTCGTTCAAAAAACATTTTTTCACTGACAAAAATATAACAAAATCATGGGAAAGAATCATTTTTGGTTTTGTTCTAAGTATTTTCGGAGTTCTCGATTTTCTTCCAGAACTTCAATAAGTTTGGCTTGCAACCGAATCAATTCCTCATGCCCAATTAGGGTGTCAGGATGAGCAGAAGTTTCGCCTAATAGTTCTGATATTGAGATATTTAGCCCTTCAGCGATTTTGTGAACGGTGTCAATCGTTGGCGCAGACTTACCGCTTTCGTACCGACTAATCATTTGATAGGCTATCCCAGTTTTAGCAGATAATTCGGCAAGATTCAAACCATTTTTTTTACGAAATCCTTTAAGAATTTGACCAAATTTCATATAAATATTACTCAAAAGTTTGTTTTTTCAAATATGAGTTATATATTTGCAAATATAAGTTCTGTTTTTATTACAAATAAGTAGTTTTTCTACTATTAAAAGTACACAAAATCATGGAATTATAACTATTTTTTTTACGGTTTTGAGTCTTGCATAAGTTCTTTATAAATTTCTATTTTTGTATTCAATTTGTTGATTTCTTTTTTCAAAGTTTGTACTTCTTGGCTTTGACTAATTAAAACATCGCCATGACCTGTAAAAATAAATTCGGTATTGATGTCTGGAAAACGTGATTTTAGGATATAAAGTAGTTTTAAATTCGGTTGTCTGTTTTTATTTTTATAATTGGAATAGGTTTGTTTTGAAACACCTAACAATTTAGCAAAATCACCGTCATTTTTGTATCCTTTTTGTTGATTTTTTACGGTTTCCATGACTGAAATAAGTCTTTCGTACATTTTTGATTCATTTTCAGAAAAATCAACATTATTTGCAGTATTTCTCATTTTTTTGATAAAAAATCAACATTATGTTTTCAGTATTCAAAATAAACATTATATTTGCATACAATCTGTAAAAAACAGAGTAAAACGCTTTAAAAAAACATTTTTTCACTTACAAAAATATAACAAAATCATGGAAAAAAATGCACTTTTTTATTAAGACCTGCCAAGTCTTTAAGACTTGGCAGGTCTAAAAAACCCTTATTGATGCG
>CAYLKB010000162.1:0-2753 GCA_964384165.1 uncultured Methanosarcinales archaeon | reverse complement strand
ACATAAACGGAAAGCCTTTAATCCTTATTAGAGTGCGGGTTTCTTGTATAACCAAGCCTGATTATGATCAGTTTTGCATGTCGACTATTCTTAAAACAATAGAAAGATTTAACCAAAATTCTAAAGATGCTGCTTTGTTAATATACAAGTCGGATTTCCATGAACCGCCTCATATGTTTAAGAATGTTAAAAGTGAAGTAGAACGCAATTACCCGCATTTGGAAATTAACTATAATAGAGACTTGTTCAAACTCGAACACGCGGCCAGCGAGTGTTTGTCCATAGCGCGAACTGGACTTATTAACCAGATAGAACAAGCTCTTAAAAAAACATTATAAACGGCGCCCTCGTATCATAAAACAGTTAACCCCCCTTCAACAAAAAAATATGAAAATTATAAACTCCCTAAAAAGAGATATAATCAAAATGACAAATAGAACAACAAAGGTGGAAATTGATACCAATATAAATATAGACGCCTTTTCTTATTGCTCGCCTCATATGCGAATACTTCTTCGGCAAAATCTAAAGAATAAATTACATAGAAATTATATCTTTGCACACTTTAAAACCTATAATTCTCTTCTCTCAAAAAGAGAATATACAATAGCGCTTAATCTGGTCTACAAATATGACAATATGTTTGTTAGATTTAGTAGATTTAATTCTAAAAAGCCTAGATACCCAAATTGTGACTTTTTTAAAACAATCGTAAATGATAAGCCGCTAATTATAATCCGTTTTTGGTACATCGATGAGGATTGTAATAAAATTGAGCTTTCGTTTCTTTATGATTTGATACAACACTGGAATACATCTAAAACAGAGTTCTGCGTTATGTTATATAAACAAAAAAACAATTCAACTCAAGTCCTCTTTAATGATATTAAAAATTATATTAAATCTATACGCCCCGAAATGGAGATGGGCGTTTTTTATGAATTATTTCATCATATACAAGTAAACGGAAACTTTTATTTCATAGTTAAAAAAGAAATACGCCAAGACCTCTATAATCTTTGTGAATCGGAAATTGACAAGAGAATTTGGAAATCGAACCGAGAATTTTAATTAAAACATGAAAGTCTTAATACATAAAACCAAAGAATATGTCGATGCGCATGATGTAAAATTCGCCCTGTCAATGAATATTAACTATGATATCAATAGGTTAACCTCCCACTTAAAACCGCTCCTAAAAGAAAATATAAAAAACAAACGTCAGCAGTGTTTTAACACGTTGCATCTTTTATATAACGATAGTCCTCAATTCCTAGTAGAAGAAGCCGCGCTTAACATGGTCTGTAAATATGACAATGTTCATATAACCCTTTCGAAACAAGAGGTTGGATATCCTGTTTGCGACTTTTTTAGAACAATCGTAAACAATAAACCCTTAATCATAATGCGGGTTTCAGGAATTAAATCCTTTGTAAATGAAACCATGATTCCATTTATTCATAAACTTCTTCGAGAATGGGATTATTCTAAATTGGAATTATGTATTATGACGTTTGATTTCGATACTTATAATCTCCTTTTTTCTAAAGAAGATTCTCTGTTCTCCCAGTTATTCGACTATATTAAGTCTAATCACGCAGAGTTGCAGATAAAAGAATGTAGCGAACTATTCATTGAAATAAAAGTATCTTCTATAGCCAGAACAGGAGTTTTAGAAGATATTTATAAACTTTGTGATATTGTCGAAAATTAAAACTTCTGTAATGAAACTAAGTATAAGCCGAATTTCAAAAAATCAAAAAAGAGTTAGGGATTGTAATTTAATAATGGACAACGTAAGCGATGCTGGTGTTTATGGACGTTTTATGCGCTTGTTTGTGCGTGAAGCTCTAAAAAATAAACGCAAGCGTTCTTATAGCGTACTGTATGTTAACAACGCAGCCAGCTACTATGTAAAAGAAGAATATTATAAAGCCGCGCTTAACATGGTCTATAAATACGATAATGTAATAATACATATTGCAAAAGAATATAAACCCCAGTGTGAATTTTTTAGAACAGTCTTAAACAATAAACCTCTAATTATAATAAAGCTTTCTTCTATATACAAAAAAGAAAATCGCTCGGCTTTACCTTTCATGTATAAAATTCTAAAAGAATGGGATAATTCAAATATAGATTTTTGTATTGTCTTCTACAATCATTATATTAACTTTAATAAAGATCCCTTATTTTCGAGTCTTGTAAACTACGTCGAGCAATCGCGCTCCGATTTAGAAATAGAAACATGCGGCGATATTTATCATAGCCATAATAGAGAATATTGTAATTTCTCCTTAGCCAAAAGAGGAATTATTCAAGACCTCCACAAGCTTTGCGGTATTGAAAATAAAATCTACAAAGATTTTGAAACTTTAAAATTAGAACAAGTGTCTTCATAATCAAAAAACTAAAACTTGCCCCCTTTACAATATTTATAATTTGCGCTAATATATGCGCCGCAATGAAAAAATGATGAGTATGCATAAAAGAAATCCCTTTATATTTAAACAAGGACCTTATCCTTTCTCTATGTACAATTTGTCCTTATCTGCTGTATGCATTGACAAATCTGAAGTATGCTTGCGCTCATCTTCTGAAAAAGAATCCATCCAAAGACATTTAATCAAATCATACATCGTACAACTTAATTTAAAACATGTCCAGCGTATAATGCTTTGCTCTTATATGAAAAGCGAATTATTTATACGCGAGACTAAAATAGCCTGCGCCCTTCTCGATTCATGTACGAA
>CAYLKB010000161.1:0-2767 GCA_964384165.1 uncultured Methanosarcinales archaeon | reverse complement strand
CAATGGTATAAACACCAAAGACAGGCCACGCTTCTGTCATACGACAGTTCGTCCAGCCCCACCCATCTCTCGATGGGTCCAAGAGTCTTCGTCAATGGTATAAACACCAAAGACAGGTCACGCCTCTGTCATACGACAGTTCGTCCAGCCCCACCCATCTCTCGAGGGGCCTAAGAGCCTTTGTCAATGGTATAAACACCAAAGACAGGCCAAGTCCCTGTCGCGCGACAGTTTGTCCAGCCCTCGTGTGCCCCGAATCCAATAACCGCATCAATCACCCGTCCATACCCATCCGCCCACGTCCCCCAGGGCATCCCCTGTGCACATCCACGGCCCCCGCGCCCGCCGGGCCCTTGTCCACCGCTCCACCAAACCACCACCCCAACTCAGCTCCTCCCAAACCATAACTACCAGCCACAAACCCTTTCAAACCACCCCAGCGATCGCGACCCATCGGCATTCCCACCGCCTTCAACCCGAACCACCAGTGAAAGAGTTTCCATTCCCAAATATTCCGATAATTTTAACATTACTCACCGCTAGTATGACCATCAATTGCGGTGGAGTTTTTGTCGGTCCATCCGGTCCGGTATTTTTCTCCTTCTGCTTCTCGTCAACAAACTTGGCAAATTTCACACCTCGTCAGTGAAAGACCGTCAATATGACAATCGATTCCGGTGGAGTTGTCGTCCCACGTCAAGTCATCATCCACCCTCACGTTCTCATGTTAAACCACCCCCATACCCGTGCTTTTCTCTTCCTTTTCCTGATAACAAGCTTGTCGAATTCCCGCCTTTCGCCTGTGCAAGACCTGAAATGACTAAGAAAACGCACAGCGGCAGGCATTTTTCTCACCAATATCCATTTTTCCTTACCAAATTCAAGTCTTCCCTGAGTCCAAGTCATTCTTGTTTTCCTCCTTGACAACCAAGTCCAACCGACCATTCGCTTCGTCTCCGGATTTCCTCTTTCGTCGCTTTCCTGATCCCCCACGAAAACTGGTGGGTGTCTTTGCTACAATTGTTCGCCGACTGCGCCATTGTAGTGTATTTAGACATGGGAGCAGATTAAAACACTCGCAATTCAGGTTTAAACTCAGTTTATTGCTGACACCCACCAGCTTGTTATTGTTCCTCTCTTTCCCTAGTCGCCTCACCCTCACGCTCTAATCAGTTCCCTAGTCAACATGTCTACATCAGTATCCTACATCACATTCTTTCTCATCTCAAAATTGAATCGTTGCATTCTCCATCGCTTCAGTCTTCATTGGCTTCCTCCATACAAGATACACGTTCCATTGCAGTCCTTGGTGTTGTATCAGTCTTCGGCTCCTCCCGGGCGTTTGCTTGTGATGATCAAGGGATGATGAGCCTATCGATTTATAACTCCCCTCTGTAATGAGAAGAGAAGAAAAGGAGGCAGTACCACAAGTACTCAAGTATCACAACCAATCCCCTACAACCCCCTTCACCTCCATCCGCCTGCCACCACACCACCAAATCAGCCACCAAATCCCCAAATCAGCCCAACAGCGATTCCCCAATCCCCCATCACCTCTCCCAAGCCAACTCCTCCCACCAGATCAACGCCCTCCAACAGGCCCCACCTCCTACCAGCACAACCGCCCACCCATCACCCAATGGGTCCTGAATCCCTGCCCGTGGTTCAAGCACCCCAACCCGAGCACACCACTGCCAACAGGTCGCGTCCTCCGGCGCACGGCACACCCCGCGCCACCCACACATCCACCAGCCCGCCACAGCCCAGGCAGCTCACCACCGTCCCGCGTCCCCAGCCAAACCCGACCACCGTCCTTGAGGATCCCCACCCCACGGTGGTCCATTGACCACCTTGCGCATCCCCCATCACCACTCCATAAACGAACCGCCAACTGGCTATCCACCAACACCACAGAACCAGGGCAAAACAAAACCACCCACCACCGCATCCAGCCGATCCGGTAACACCCTGACCGAATCCCTCCAGATGCGTGCCACCAAACGGGAAAGTGAGGGAAGGTGGGAGACTCCCCTCCTCCGCTTTCCCACGTCACCCCATGGCCACCAAAAGTCCCCTGACCCCTCCTCAGGCCATTACACCGCCTCAAAGGACAATTCTCCAAACAACTGTCCCTTGCAAATCCCACTCCTCCACCGGTCACGCCAGCCGTGACCAGCCAAACCTCTTCCCGTTCCAAATCCCGTACCCCCAATGCCATCACCCCCCTCAACCAGTGGAATCGGACCACACCGCAACAGCGCGGTCATGCTATTCCGCTAACCCGCATGCCTTGGACCACCAAGGAATGGTTGATGTTTCCGCTAATCACCATGCCCCGGCCAGTGGAATCGGACCACACCGCCAAAACGCGATCATGCAATTCCGCTAACCTGCACGCCTTGGACCACCAAGGAATGGCCGAAGTTTTTTCCCAACAATCACACACCTCAACCAGTGGAATCGGACCACACCGCTAAAACCCGGTCATGCAACTCCGCTAACCCGCAATGCCTTGGACCACCAAGGAATGGTTGAGGTTCCTGCCAATCACAACGCCCCGGCCAGTGGAATCGGACCACACCGCCATCACGCGGTCATGCTATTTCGCTAACCCGCATGCCTTGGACCACCAAGGAGTGGCCGGAGCTCCTCCACAAAGACAACCCCCACCAAAACCACACAGCCCCACCCATTTCCAAAAGAGGCCAAGAGTCTTCGCCAATGGTATAAACACCAAAGACAGGCCACGCTTCTGTCATACGACAGT
>CAYLKB010000160.1:0-2778 GCA_964384165.1 uncultured Methanosarcinales archaeon | reverse complement strand
TGAAAAAACGACAACTTCAAACATTGTTATTAGGACGGGTCGTGGTTTAACGATTGCTGGTACGCGAATTACGCTTTACAGCATCATGGACTACATCAAACAAGATTGGCCTCCCAAACTGATTAAAGATTTGTTTGACTTAACCGATGAGCAAATCTCTGGTGTTCTGGCATATATTGAGGCGAACCGTGATGAAGTTGAATCCGAGTATCAGATTGTCCTGCAAAATGCAGAAGAAAAACGCCGCTACTGGACAGAATACAACCGGGAACATCTGGAAAAAGTCGCAGCCATGCCCCACAAACCTGAACACGAGGAAATCTGGAAAAAGCTTAAAGCAAGGCAAGCAAAGCTGGAAACTACGTGATAATCATTCTATCTGACCACGATATTGAGGGATATGCTCATTCAATAATTGGCGTGTTGGGCGCGGAAGGTTGGCTGGAAATGGTTGACCTGCGGCTCACTACATTTTCCGAAGTCGGTTTGCCATTCAACAGTCCAGATTGGGTAGTTTGGCGGTTTGCTCAAGAAAATGGGATGATTTTGCTGACCAATAACCGAAACATGGATGGTGAGGATTCTCTAGAGCAAACGTTGCGAGATGAAAATACTTCATCATCGCTTCCAGTCGTAACAATAGCAAATGCTGGACGGTTATCAGAAAGGCACTATCGGGAACGATGTGCCTTTCAACTTCTTGAAGTTGTGCTTGAACTGAACAAGCATTTGGGTCGTAGCCGGGTTTATATTCCATTTAACTCAAGGTTCGCTTAAAATTTGACGTAAAAAACAAATTTGGTATACCCGTCAAGTATGATGAGTATACAAGACATGCAAATTCATATAGAACGGGTAGATGATATACCCATTATCTACGGATTGTTACAAAAAATGGACATACAGGCCAACATCGACAGCGTGATAGAGCCACATGGTCACTGGCAGGGCTTAAGTCCAGGTTGGGTTATCACTATTTGGTTGATGCATATCTTGAGCGAGCACTCCCACTGCATGGTGCCTGTGCAAGAATGGGTCAGGGATCGATTAGAGGCATTGCAACGATTGACCGGACAAGTCATACGAGAGTTGGATTTCACGGATGACCGACTGGCCATATGCCTGCGTGAACTGCAAAAACGAGAAAACTGGACCCAAATCGAGGCGGGCATAGGACGGACGACGATCCGTGTGTTTCAATTACAGGAAAAGAACACGGTGCGGTTGGATGCCAGTAATGGGACGGTATACCATAACCCGGACCAACACACCTTGTTCAAAGTGGGGAAAGCCAAAAACGGCTTATACGCCACCCAATTCAAACTGATGCTGGCCAGTTTAGACCCCTTCGGATTTTCCCTGGTGGTCGATGTGGCCGCCGGCAATCGGGCGGATGACCCCCTTTATGCCCCCTGCTATCGACGCGTTAAGGAAACGCTGAATCGAAATGGGCTACTGTTGGTGGGCGACAGTAAAATGAGTGCGCTGGCAACCCGGGCGTTGATGGTTTTCGGTCACGATTACTACCTGACGCCACTGGCTCATCTGAAGGATGAACCGCAGTTGCTCGACGAGTTGCTCCAGGGATGGGTTGGCCGGGAAGAAGAGATGGCCCTCATCTTTCTGCCGGAAGACCTGCCGACCAACGGCGACGAACCAGACCCAGAGTTGGCCATTGCTTGTGGTTTTGAAGTAGAACGTCCTCGTGCGGCGCTGGTCAAAGGGCAGAAGGTAGTATGGACGGAGCGGTTGCTGGTCATCCGTTCTTTCGGTTATGTGCAGACAATGCAAGCTGGACTTCAGCGTCGCCTGAACAAGGCAGAGAAGGCATTACGCGCCCTGACCCCGCCCCGTCAGCGAGGTAAACGACAAATCAAAGATGAAGCCAGTTTGCTATCAGCTATTGACCGTATTGAGAAGAAGTACCGGGTCCAGGGGTTGTTTGACACCAGCTATGAACAGGAAGTGACGGAGCGAAAGATACGCGCTTATAAGGGAAAACCGGCCCGTGTGGAACGCCAGGTACGCTTTCAATTGGCAGTGCAACGCAACCAAGAGGCGATTGCCCAGGCTGAATTCAGAGCCGGTTGGCGTATCTACGCCACCAATGCGCCCCAGGAACAACTGTCGCTGGCCCAAGCTGTCCTGGTTTATCGAGACCAATACATCGAGGAGAATGTCTTTCGCCGTTTGCAAGGCAAAATCCTCTCCATCACCCCCGTTTATGTGCATCGAGACAACCATGCCCAAGGTCTGTTTCACCTCTTAACGATAGCGGCGCGTCTCCTGGCCCTCGGTGATTATGTGGCCCGCCAGGCTTTAGCGGAGGAGAAAAGCGAGTTAGACGGTATTTATCCCGGCAATCCCAAACGGAGTACGGCAACACCGACGACGGAGCGCATGTTAAAGGCTTTTAACAACATCAATCTGACGCGAGTAACCCTGGTAGAAGAAAGTTTGTGCCAGCTTACCTTGCTCTCAGCTGTACAACAACGCATCGTGGCTCTCTTGGGGCTGTCTCTGTCTTTATACACCAACCTGCAAAACGATTAACTCTTGGGAGAAGTGCGTCTATTGCCTGTATGCGATTGGTAAAGTACCGAAAATGATGATTTTATTATGATTATCTTTGGTTGCTGTTTTGAGTGATTGACCTCGCTTTCCTGGTTCTTAGGGGCAACCTTTCAAATTTAGAATTTGCCTAAATATTTAAGCGAACGATCTGTAAACGGATAAAAACGAAAAAATCCGTTCATTTCCCCATCCGTTGTTGTCTAC
>CAYLKB010000159.1:0-2823 GCA_964384165.1 uncultured Methanosarcinales archaeon | reverse complement strand
TATTCAGATTAAGAAATATTTGTTAAATATTACTTAACTCCGAACGGAGCTGAAAATAAGATAATTTTATAAGTAAGAATATCCTTACTTAATATATGATAGCTAAAACTATAAAAGTCACTGACAAAGGACAAATTTCAATACCCTCATCAATAAGAGAAATAATTGGAATAGAAAAAGGAGACGAACTTTTGATTATAGAAAATAAAGGTAAAATTCTTATAGAAAAAGTAGATAAAATATCTAAAGAAATAATAGATGATTATTCTGATATCATTAAATTTAACGAAAAATCTTTAGCTGAAGTTTGGGATAATAAAGAAGATGAAATTTGGGGTGAATATTTAATAAATGGAAGTTAAACAAAAAGAAATTATTCTTATCTCATTCCCATTCTCCGATTTAAGTGGAACTAAAGTTAGACCTGCTTTAGTAATATCTAACAACATATTTAATTCCTATTCAAATGATTGTCTTGTAGTACCAATGACCACCGTTCTAAAAGAAAATATTAAATATTCAATAGATATTGAACAATCAGATTTAAAATCAGGAAAATTAATAAAAAAAAGTAGAATTAGAGTTGATAAAATAACTCCAATTGAAAAAAGTTTAATTAAAATGAAAATAGGAACAGTTAATGATTATATACTCGAGAACATTAAAAAAGAATTTCAATTAATTATCTAAATTAATATCTAATTTCATTATCAATCCTTCATTTTCTCCTGTAAAATAGAAGGACAACTCTGAGTAACACCTGCTATTGCATTAACCCTATCTAAAATATCATTAAGTTCATCCATACCCTTAACCCAAACATCAAACATTATCATATGGTCCCCTGAGCTGGTATTAAGATTTTTAATCTCTGGCATCAACTTTAAAGCATTAATAACCTTAAAATATTCTTTAGAATCGCAATCCACACCCATTACAACTTTATTAGAGTACCCAAGCTTTTTATAATTAACTTGAGCTTTATACCCTAAAATAACATTCTGCTCTTCAAGTTTTTTAACCCTCTTTCTTATAGCAGTTTCAGTAATATTTAACTTCTTTGCAATCTCTGTAAATGGAACTCTTGCATTCTTTTCCAAATATTCTAATATAAACTCATCTTTAGTATCTATCATATTTAACTACATAGTCATTTAAAGTATATAAAACTTTGCAAAAATAACCAGATAGGTTTGTTTATAGTACTATTTAGTGATTAATTATAATTATTATTCACATATTTAACTTAATAGTTCGACTTTCAAACCAAACATTTATATATTAAAAACTATAGAATATAATTACAATGGAAAACGCAAACATAGGCCTCAGCGATGAGTCAAAAAAAACAACAGCTGAAGTATTAAATAAAGTACTCTCAGATGAATATGTATTATATACTAAAACTAGGAACTTTCATTGGAATGTTACAGGAATTCACTTCAATGATTTGCACAAATTCTTTGAAGAACAATACGAAGAATTAAATGAAAGTATTGATGAAATAGCAGAAAGAGTAAGAATGCTTGGTTTATATCCAAAAGCCTCTATGAAAGAATTTTTAGAGACATCTAGCTTAAACGAAGTAACAGATGTTAAAAATAGTGAAGAAATGCTAAAAGAATTACTTGCTGACCACGAATCAATAATCTCTGAGATAAGGGAAAAAGTTGATATTGTAGGAGATGCAGGAGATGCAGGAAATGAAGATTTCATAATATCATTAATGCAAAAACACGAGAAAATAGCATGGATGTTAAGGTCCATGAATAAATAAGTTTGCACAAATCCTAAAATTAACAAAATAATAAAATAAAAAATGGTAAAATTAAACGAAAAAGCACCAGAATTTAAAGCTCAAGCATTGGTAAACAATGAATTTAAGGAAGTAGGACTTGAAGACTACAAAGGAAAATTTGTAGTATTATTCTTCTACCCAGCTGATTTCACTTTTGTATGTCCAACAGAACTTGAAGACATGGCTGATAACTACTCTAAACTACAAGAAATGGGTGTTGAAGTACTATCAGTATCAACTGACACACATTTTGTACACCTAGCATGGCACAATGAGTCTCCAAGTATTGGAAAAATCAAATTCCCAATGATTGCAGACCCGACACATGAAATATCAAAAGCATACGATGTATTAAGAGATGGCCAAGGCGTAGCTGATAGAGCAACATTTGTAATAGACCCAGACGGTTTAGTAAAAGCAATTGAAGTAACAGATGAGCCTATTGGAAGAAATGCACAAGAGTTAATTAGAAAAATTGAAGCATTAGAATTTGCAAGAGCAAACCCAGGCCTTGCATGTCCAGCTAAATGGAAACCAGGTGAGAAAACTCTAAAACCTGGAGCTGACCTTGTTGGTAAGCTTTAATTTATTTTACTTATTTTAAATTCTAAAAAAAAATACAAATAATTAATTTATATTAAATAATAATTCATTAGAAATTGCATAAACTGCCAAGCAAAATCTAAAATCATTCACATCTTTATTATCTGATAGATAAGGGCATTCAGGTTTAGTTTTATTTCTTTTCATAGCTAATGAACAATAATCATTTCCAAAAAGTTGAACTGAAAAATGTCCATTGCAAACAACCCCCAAACTTCTCTCAATACCAAAAATTGAAAAATTATCATTTGAAATTAAACTAACTTCTAATTCCCTTTTTCTGTTTTCCCTAAATGAACCCATTTGAATTGCAAGTTCTCTATTTACATAATTACTAAAACTCATAATTTTATAAATTTATAAATTTTATATAAATATTTTGTAAAATAGCTTTATCGGTGCATGCATTTCACGAATTAGGT
>CAYLKB010000158.1:0-2827 GCA_964384165.1 uncultured Methanosarcinales archaeon | reverse complement strand
TCTACATAGGAGTTTCTAAGTTTTAAATATCGGAGTTTTTTGGGCTCAGGTCAATTCCTGCTTACCCTTTTTAAAAATCAACTATTTTTTTGGTGAGGCTTTTTACCATGTCTATTCCATTCGAGTTCTTTTTCATACTTATTAATCAATTCTTCCTCGATATAATGCCGAAGCGATTCAGGCTCAATTGAAATAAATGATATTTTTATTCTTCCACCATTTTTTACAACCCTGTCAACTTCTTTTAGCTTGGCTCCTGTTCTCTCATGTTTCTTTATTAAATGATTTGTTAACCTAGTCCGAGCCCCCTTAGAATTAGTTTGTCCAATATATTTTAAGCAGAAGTCAGAATCTTTGTTGTTAGCCGCAAAAATCACATATATATTTGGCTTTTCTTTTCCGATGGTGTCAAATAGCTCTTTATTTGTATTCTTTATTTCTGATAAATCCAATTTAGGACTATAGATAATTTCCTTTTTACGTTCTGCATTAAAAAGTTCTTCTTCACACTTTTTTAAAAATTGTTTTAATTCTTCTGTTTGTTCCAAAACCATTTTTTTCACAAGAATTCGCCCTTTTTTTAAATACTTATTTACAATAATTAGTATACTATAAACTTGGTAAATATGTATATTTTTTCTACTTCTTCGGGGCTGGCGTTTTCGAGAGCCTTTATAATCTCGCTCTTTAAATCCGCAGAAGAAGGGATTTCCTCAAACTCAAATGAATCCTTGGGATGGATTTTAAAGGCTTTTGCTAAATCCGATACCAGGGCAGAAGAAGGGAAAGTTTTAGCATTTTCGATGCAGGATATATGTTTAGCGTCCACTACACTGAGCCTAACAATGTAAAATGTATAATTTGAATAAAAAATATCTTTTAGGTACTATAAAATCCTATTGTCAGGTAAGTTATTAAAAAATATGGATGTGTGAGAAGGAGTTTACAAATATTATGGAATTTATTTGTGTATTAATTGGTTTAATATCTGGATTAATAGGTTTTATTATTGGATATTTTATTCAAAATGGAAAAAATAAAAGTGATGTCGATTCTTTACATAAGACTATTACTGATAAAGATATTGAAATTGCTGATTTAAATAAAAAAACAGCAATAGCTGAAGCTCAAGTTCAGGTTTTAAATGAAAAAATCAATTCTGAACAAAAGTCCTGGAATGAGATACAAGAAAATATGATATTACAATTTAAAAATCTGAGTAATTCTTTGCTAGAGTATAACTCACAAAAATTATCGGAAAAAAACCTTGAACTGTTAAAGCCTTTTAAAGAAAAAATAACAGAATTTGAAAAATCTCTAAAGGAGGATTCTGAGAAAAGAGTAGCTTTAGACACTATTTTAAAAGAGTACCAAAGCCAATGTGTTCAAATAAGCAAAGAAGCCCATAATTTGGCAAATGCTTTAAAGGCGGAAACCAAGAAAAAAGGGTGCTGGGGAGAATTTATTCTTGAAAGAATCCTTGAATCATCAGGATTAATAAAAGAAGTTAATTACACATTGCAGGAGGCTTTTAAAACAGAGAGCGGAAGGAACCAGCCAGACGCAGTAATTTATTTGCCGGAAAATAGACACGTTGTTATAGATTCTAAAGTTCCACTTAATGCTTATGAAAAATTGTTTAATGCTGAAGATGAAGCGGAAAGAGAAAAATATAAAAAAGAATTTGTTTGTTCAATTCAAGCAATGATTAAAAATCTTGGCGAAAAAAAATATGAACAGAACAAAGGAATAAATACTCCGGATTTTGTTTTACTCTTTATACCGCTAGAAGGTGCTTTTTCAACATTATATAAAGAAAGTGCTGATTTAATTGAATCAGCTTGGAATCAAAAGGTTATTATAGTAAGCCCCTCATCACTTTTAATAGCATTAAAGACCATAGAAGTATTCTGGAGAGAAGAAAAACAAGCCAAGCATGTCCGGGATATAGCATTAGAAAGCGGTAAACTTTATGATAAATTTGTTAGCTTATTAGAAGATTTAACAAAAATGTCAAGACACATTACCAATATGCAAGAAACGCAGGAAAGTTTAGAGAAAAAACTCTCAACCGGCAGAGGAAATATTATAGGTCAGGTTCAAAAAATAAAAGATATGGGCGCAATTACTAAGAAGTCTATACCGCAATCATATTTAGAAAGTTTGCCAGAAGGGATAGATAATATTCAAGAAGAACAGCAGGCAAGCGTATAAGGTTATAGGGTTTTAACTTAAATGAACAAAACACTTTTTAAATCAGCTTTTGTAGAACTCGTAAAAGAAAACGATGAACTTTTTATTCGTATTAACAATGTTATTAATATACCAATAGAATCAAAACAGTTCATAGAATTATTGGAAATAGTTGACAAGGAAAATGAAACAACAAAATTTACCCAAATATCAAAACGTCATGAAATACTTATGAATAAAGATTGTATTCTTACAGAAAGAGGATTGGAGATAGTACACCTTATAGCAAAAGGTTACAATAATAAGGAAATAGCTGATGCTTTGGAAATAAGTCTGAATACAGTTAAAACACATATAAAAGAAATTTTTAAAAAACTCAACGTAGAAAATCGCACACAAGCAGCATTAAAAATAAATAATGAAGAAAACCATTTAATGCTGAAGCCTGCTCTAAATGTAGAGTACTCTTTAAGAAAACATTTTGTTAATGGAAAAACTCCTGAAGATTTTATTGATATGGTAGCACTAGGAGTTGGAATAGATAAAATTTGTGCAAAATTTAAAATTTCCTATATAGAATCATTGATGTCCGGTAAAAATTTTTAAAAAAGTTGTAAACCTCCTAAAATAAAGT
>CAYLKB010000157.1:0-2852 GCA_964384165.1 uncultured Methanosarcinales archaeon | reverse complement strand
CATTACTTAAAACATGCCATCGTTTAGGACTAATATCAAAATCATAAATTTTTCCTACTTTTAATTCATAACTTGCTATATTATCACAGGTAATATTTGCATTTATTATATAATTACCAACCATATCAAATTTATAAGATAAAATTTCCGAGGTATTAAACTCAACAACACAAGCAGGTTTTTGCAAACCAACTACAGCAATAGGATTAATTCTCCCCCAACCTTGAACAAATTGCGAATAACCAATATCAATAGCAGTTGCTTTAAGAGATGCTTTAATTTCTTTATTTGTCCAATCAGGATGCATTTGTTTTATCAAAGCAATTGAACCAGAAACAATAGGAGTAGCCATTGAAGTACCCGACATTATCATATGTTCATTATCATAACAATCATAACTTGTAGAAGAATACCCCCCAATTTTAGTAGCACAAATATTAACGCCAGGAGCCACAACATCAGGTTTTATTATTCCTATATTACTAGGGCCCCTAGAACTAAAAAACACAATATCATCAGCAAGACCACCTTGAAATGAATAAGACTCATTATCCTTAAAAGTTGCCCCAACACCAATAGATTCTCTTGCAACACCAGGACTTCTTAAAGTATAATAATTACTACCACTATTTCCAATTGCAATTACTGGAACAACACCAATACTTGCAATCTCATCAACTTTTAAACTAAGAGTATCCTCAGGACTTCCATATCCTCCAATACTCATACTCATAATATCAGCAGAATCTGAAAAAATTCCATCACCATTAGGATCAACTAATGAATCCATTGCACTAAGAATAGCTGACTCTGAACAAAAATAACTGCATACTTTATAAATCATCAATCTCGAAGAGGGAGCAATTCCCCTAAGCGACATATCTTCATTCTCTGAGGCAATAGTCCCCGCCACATGTGTTCCATGACCATGAGTATCCTCAGGATTATAATCATCAGAAAAAAAATCATAGGCATCCGCAATCTTATTACAATAAGAAATATTTGATGAAACATTAATATTAACACCCCTTATGTGAAAACCATAATCTTCAATTATATAATCAGAATCCAAAATCAATTTTGCATAAGAACCATTTACAAAAACACTATAATTTTGAGAAAAACCAGTTAAATTCTTAACTGAAATATTGTTAATATCATAAATAAACAAATTATCATAATATGTTTCTATAGAATAATTAGAAAATTCAATTGAAAAATTCTCAGCCCCATATTCAGACAAATTAATTTCAAAAAAATAATTTTGAACTCCTATAGAATAATTGTAAACATATTTATCTATATAAAAACCATAATCAGTATCTTTTTCATCAGATACTAATTCAAATCTTATATACGAATCATTTATTACTGATGACCAAATAGACCCATATGATCCAGTAATATCACCCTCATAACTATCCGAAGTGTATACTTCTAAAACATCCGGATAAACCATAGAAACATTAACAAAATGCACTCTAAAATTCTCTGCACTCAAATTATTCAAATCCAATATATAAGTATAATTTATAATTGCCAAATTAGACAAATTAGCATAAACTCCATCAATCTCAAAACCATATCCTTCAATAATAATATCACTTTCCAATATAATAGAAGCATAATCTCCCTGTATTACAGTTGAATTATAATCTTCACCAAACCCTGAAAAATAATCAACTAAACCATTTGAATCATTAATATATATATTATCATAATAATTTTCTACAGAATAATTTACAAAATGTATTGTAAAGTTATCCACTCCATATTCAGACAAATTTATTTCATAAACATATACAGTAGAAACATTATAAGGATGAGGTGTGTTAACAGTATATGGAATAAAAAGTCCATCACCAAATAATATTGACCCCGAATTATTATAATAAGGATGGTCAGACTCTAATACATAAGATACTTCAGTCCCATTTATATACCCTAATTCCAAAGAATTTGAAGGGTAGGGGTGATCTGATTCCAAAGTTATATTAACAAATGTACCATAATAAGTAGTCCAATTCTCATAACCTCTACATGAACCAAAATCCTTATGAGATATATCAATTCCAGTATCTACAACAGCAACAATAACACCACTCCCATTTAAGGACATATTCATTGAATCATTCATTAACCATATATCCGACACATTAAGCAAATCACGAGTAACATTTGAAACCATTGGCTTGAATATATTATCTTCCATAACCTTATGTACATAGCCTAATTTCTCAATTTCATCTATTAAACTTTTATTATTAGTCTGAATAATAACTCCCGAAAAAATATTTCTGATATCTCTTAAAATTTTTGTTTCAACAGTTTTTTTATTTTTTGTAGGACTAAAAAAATCTGAAAATATTATATTTGAATGGCTATTAATTGAATAACTATTTGAATTATTTTCCTGATAATTATTCCGATTTACATGATAATTCTTACTCTCCCAACTTTTATCATCATCTATTATACCTCCATCTCTTATTTTTGATTTATCAACCTTTATGATATCTTCTCCAATATTTACACCTATATAATTATTAGAAAGATTTTTGGCCTTTCTTTTTTCAACAAAATTTATAAACTCATCTACTTTCTTCAGATGATCATTTTTATAAATTTCAATACTATCAATACTAGTTTTTGATGACCTTGAGAAAACTTGAATTTGACTTCTCTTCAAATAATCAGTAGCCCTATTTTTTGATATTAAACCATTATCATCAAAAATTATTGTATACATATTCGTAGTATAATTATCATTAATGAAATTATTATTATCACTTGAAAAAACACTTAAAATCAAATTAAAAAATAAAAATATTGCAAAAACAGTAAAAAAAATT
>CAYLKB010000156.1:0-2901 GCA_964384165.1 uncultured Methanosarcinales archaeon | reverse complement strand
TAGTTTCATAATATCAATATTATTAATATTACGAAAAAGTTTTGGGAAACCACAAGTTTGTAAAATTTAAAAAATATTTAAGAATATAATTATATATTAAAATAAAAAATAAAAAAATTAAATCTATTATTAATTTTAAGAATTTAATTCATTATCTATAACTCTTTTAAATTCTGTAAAACTTCTTGCACCAACAAGCATTTGATCATTTACAAAAATTGTAGGTGTTCCAGTAACTCCTTTATTTCTTCCATCTTCCAAATCCATCATTGCCTCTTCTTCATATTTACCACTATCTAAACAATCATCAAATTCTTCTGAATTTAGTCCAAGCTCTACTGCCCATGCTTTCAAAAGATTAATTGTAACTGTTCCTTCATCAAATATTTTATCATGCATTTCAAAGCCCATATCCTGATCGTTTGCACACTGAACTCCATTTGCAGCAGCCAATGCATTCTTATGAATTGAAGTCAAAGGAAAATCCTTAAATATTATTACTACTTGTCCTGACTCAACATATGTCTCTTTAATATCCTGATATGCATCATCATAAAACCTTTTACAATATGGACACTCAAAATCACTATAAATTTCAATTACAACAGGTGCATTAGGGTCACCTAACATAGGATCATCATTAGAACCTGATAATGCCATATCCGTTTCTGAATTAACTTTATCATTTGCAACAATATTACCTGCAACTTCATTCTCACTTGAATCTGATTTATTATCAACCATACCCATTTTTGAATCAGCTGATAAACCAATCAGAATTATAAGCAAAACTACATTAACAATTATCATTGATATTGAAACTGCTTTATAAAACTGAGTCTCTTTCTGTTTTTCTATTTTTTCATTAGACTGTTCCATACTTTAAACAGAAACTAGAGCGTTTATAAACTTTATCCTTAAAGTGTTTTATCAAAATATTCTAATAATAACATTTAAATAAATGCGAAAAAAAAGCTACCTAAAAGAAAATAGAATACACATTAAAGAATAAAATCTAAAAATATTTTTTAAAATGAGATTATAAACTATAAAAAATATTATTAATCAAACCAAATTTAAATAATAAATCACTCAACTCCAACTCTATTTTAATTAAATATGTAAAAACAAAAAAAAAATACACCATATTCTCACATGTCTTTCCAAAATATTCCAATCATTTCTTATGATGAGATAATCTTTTTGGTTTTTTCCCACCATTGGCAATAGTTGGCGCAGGTCTTAAATAAGGTAAAAACCCATTAAACATATTTTTTTGAGTTAAAAATATTAAAATTGAAGTAATAATAATTGTTAATAATACAGTTGATAAAATTACATTAACAAAGTCTGCAGAAAACCCATCCAAAACCCCACTTTGAACAGCAACTCCTGCAAGTACTGCAGCTGCAAGACCTTTTGGAACCAAAATTTCAAGCATTGTCCTTTCTTTATTATCTAAATAATAATCTTTTCTAAAAACATATTTTACAGCATAAGGCCTCACTAAAAATATTCCAATAGTTAAAAACGCCCCATATACAAAAACAAGCATATTTGAAAAATCTATTAAAATGCCAAGATAAACAAAAAAGAAAGTTTTTACAAAAAATGATATTTCTGAATAAAAATTTTTTGCACTATTAGACAAAACATTTTTACTCAATTTTGAATCTTCATCAGTACTATCATTTGTTTCATCTTCTCCTTTATTCTTGCTAAAAATCTCCAAAATTGATTTTGAATTACCAAGCATAAGCCCAAATGCAAGAGCAGCAATAGCACCACTCCCACTCACATAAGGACTCTCAACAAAAGCATATAATCCAATTACAAGAGCAATAGTAACCATATAAGCATTTGTTAAAACTAAAAACTTATGCAACAAAAAAATCCACATTAAGCCTGCAAGAACTCCTATAATCAATGCTAAAGAAAAAGATGATAAAACAGTATTAAAAACACTGCTTGCCTCAAGTACTCCAGTTTTCATAACTTGCAAAATAGTAAGAGACCCAACAATGCACAAAACATCACTAATAGCAGATTCCAATGTCAAAACCAAACCATATTTATCCTTCAAATCTAGATTATTAACAAGAGGAATAACAACAGCTGATGAAGTCCCACCCAAAATCATTCCAACAAGAAGAGAAACCATCAAATCCTGATATAACAAATATGAAATCCCAGTAATTACAGTAACTG
This sequence comes from uncultured Methanosarcinales archaeon, assembly GCA_964384165.1. GTDB lineage: Archaea > Nanobdellota > Nanobdellia > Woesearchaeales > UBA583 > UBA583. The sequence continues at coordinate 693 of CAYLKB010000156.1, read as the reverse complement.
TTAATATAAAAGTAGTAATTGTAAGCATCATTGTTTTTGGAAGTGATTTAAACAAAGTTTTAAACTCTATGTTAAGACCTCCTTGAAATAATATAAAAACCAAAGCAAAAGTAGTGAATAGTTTTGCACCATATCCAAAATTATCAACAGAAACCCAATTTAATACAGAACCAATAACAATTCCAACTATAATCAAAAAAAGTACATCAGGAATATTAGTTTTCTTAAAAATTAGCTCACTTAAAAAACCTAAAAATACAATACCCGCAATAACACCAAAAACTGACAAAATATCATAACTAGATGATACATTAGAAACTACCTCTCCCGTAGCATTAATCAAAGAAGTATTTACTATAGTAGAAACATTATCAATTATTGAATTATTCATAAGAATAATCCTTCAATAATCCTTTATAAATATTATTAACAACTAATCAAGCATATTACTATTTATTCTATTATCAATATATAGTTATCTGAGCAAAAGTAATAACTTTTAAGAATACTATAAAGCTAAGCGAAATTAGGATATTAAAAAATAGAAAGCATAACTCTTTAACTATTAACTTAAATTATACAAAACAAATTAAATGAGGTGGTTACAAAAAAAACTTTTTTATATAAACATATCAAATTAATAGCTCCGTTCGGAGTTTAAAAGTTTTAAGCAGAATAAAATATATAAAGGTT
>CAYLKB010000155.1:0-2977 GCA_964384165.1 uncultured Methanosarcinales archaeon | reverse complement strand
TTTTAGATTCTTAAATAATACCATTTAGAAGGATTATCAAGTAATAAATGCTACGAATTGTGATTGCATATCAATTCTGGATTCGAAAGATATAACTTTCGGTGAACTATCTTGCTGGATACGTGTTTATCGACGATATTTTCGTTCAACATTGAGGTCGCCGTTGCCGCCGTCGTTGCCGCCATTGTCGCCGCCCACCTGCTGCTGAACTGTATTGAACTATAGCCTACTGTGCTGTAGTTATACTCGTCTGTACCTACGTCTTAGATAACAACATCAACATTGTGTACACATCAACTCTTATTTGTACACCATGCCTCACAGTCAGAACCGTAAGAGAAACCACTCGACTGGAAATGTTGGCATGTCACAGACCGTTGATCAGCAGAGGTCCAAGAAGCCGAAAAGCAAGGTAACCGACAGTGATATTGATAGTGCCATTAACGCTGTTCTCTCTCAGCCATGTCCTACTCCGACCACTTCTAGTGACGGTGCTTGTGGTGCTGGGTCCGGCAATGGTCGGATTGCTATGATGCAGTCACAGATTACCCATCTCCAGTCTGTTGTCTCCGAGCAGTCTGCCGAGATAACTAGGCTGACAACACAGCTCTCGTTTGTCATGTCTTACCTGGGTGTCCAAGATGTCGGAAATGAGACCGCCGTTAGCGTTACTGGACCCAGTCCAGCAGTCCAAGACAACGGTTCGTCAGCCGTCATTACTCGCTCTACTCAATCGACTGCCGGGAAGGTTTCTGTCGCCCGTTCATCTGCCGTCCGTGCAGCTGCTGTGACGGCTGCTGTGGCGGCCGTGTATGTTGACCAGTCAGTTAAGAAGAGGCGCGCGTCGACGTTGATTGTCTCTGGCTTACCGATCGTCAACTCGGCGTCAGATCAACAACAGTTCATCAACCTGTGTCAGTCGGAATTCGACATCCAGCCAGACGTCGTCCACACCAGACGACTGGGACAGGTCAAACCAGGACGCGTTCAGCCGTTGATGGTGGCGTTACGTACTGAGGACGCTGCCAGTCAACTGATCGGCCGAGCACGTCAGCTGCGTCGATCCACCGATGTCTTCGTCCGTTCAAACGTTTACATCAACGAGAACTTGACGAGAGCGGAAGCAAACGCGGCTTACCAGCTTCGAGAGAGTCGACGGCGGAGGAGGCAGCAGACGTCGGCGTCGTCGTCGGCAAACGGTTCATCTGCTCGTACCAGCCAGTCATGTGCTGCCACTGACATTGCTGTGCCGTCGTCTGCTGCAGCAGTATCTTCAAACACTGCATCTGGTCTTCCGGCTGTGGCCGGACTTAACCCTTCTGCCGTTCCATACCAGCCTGCACCATCTTCAATATGACTCAATGATAATTGTTTACACTGTTTTATGTTTAACGCCAGAAGCATACAGAATAAATTACCTGACCTTCATCTTTTTTTATCCTCACATCGTCCAGATATCTTGATTATAACTGAAACATGGCTAACAGTCAACATTACTGATAATTGTCTAACTAATGGTTTACCTTTTAGTGTGTTTCGTACAGATCGAATTTCTGAGAGAGGTGGCGGTGTATGTATAATTACTAACAATGATACTGTTAGAGCAGTTTCCGTCTCTTTGCCTGACCGTTTCCTTCATGTTGAAATGTGTATTGTTGATGTTTTGTTTGGTGACAACCGCGCTAGATTGTTTGCTGTGTATAGGCCTCCAGGTTCTAACCGCCAGCCTGATTTGTTGCAATATACTAAGTCACTATGTGAATGTATTAAACTGCTGCTGCCGCCCGGTAAAACAGCAATAGTCTGTGGTGACTTCAATCTGCCTGATATCAATTGGACGTTGGACAATTGTTTAAAATGTAACGATTTTTCATCACCCGGAATAATTTTGTCTCTTTATTATCAGTTTGGTTTTGAACAACTGGTTGGTCAGCCAACAAGAGATGACAATATTTTGGACCTGGTCTTTACAAATGACCAAAATTCTATTTTTGAGACTAGTGTTTTGGACCCATTTGGTACAAGTGACCATTGTACTGTCTCATTCAAAATTGCTGCTGGTAACAACAGCCCTACGACTGGTCCTTCTACAGTAAGAAATAAGTATGACTATCAAAAAGCTGACTGGCACAGTATTAATCAGTTTTTATCAAATGTTGATTTTGGTTTCTTGTACTCGGCTAATATCGACATTGTTTGTGACACGTTTTATGACGTTCTGTACACGTGTATCGACCAATATGTACCAGTTAAACGCATTTATTTCGGCAACAACAACCGCGCTGGGCCGAGGTACCCGTACAATATAAAGCGTCTTCTACGCAAGAAGTGCTCTGCCTGGAGACGTTATCGTACACTGCGCACTATAGACTCAAAAACCCATTATAATAAGATCGCTGCTAACTGCCGCCGTACTACCAGAGCCTTCACGGCACAGTCTGAGAGGCGCTTGGTTGATGGGGGTAACTTGGGCCAGTTTTACAGATATGCAAATCGAAAGTTTTGTTGTAAATCAACTATCGGTCCCGTAAGATGTGCCGACGGTTCTTTAACTACAGACTCTGCTATGAAAGCGGAAATTTTTAGCAGTACGTTTTCTTCGTATTATGTATTGGACAATAATTCTATTCCACAGTCTCATTTTATGTGTAACCGCATTGACACTTCTGTTGACTCAGTTTCTTTCAATTCTAACGTGGTACGACGAGCCATAAAACGTCTGAAAATCAACAGCAGTGGTGGTCCTGATAATATTCCTGCTATGTTTTACAAAAACTGCTGCGATAGTTTAAGTCAACCACTGTCTATTCTATTTGAGAATTGTCTTTCGCACGGCTCTTTGCCGTCACAATGGCGCAGAGCATTTGTAACACCAATCTTCAAAAAAGGCGACAAAACTGACTCAAACAATTACCGGCCAATTGCTCTTACCTGTACAATTTGCAAACTGATGGAGTCAGTCATTAAAGATCAACTT
>CAYLKB010000154.1:1001-2987 GCA_964384165.1 uncultured Methanosarcinales archaeon | reverse complement strand
TCATAATATTCAATAATTGTATATCATCTTCTGCTTGTTCTGAAATATCAGTTAACTTCTATATTAGATACTTATTATTTGCATTTGGTTCGGGTATATCAAATTCATGATCATACTTAGACAAGTATGCTATCAAATCAATAGGTAATTGTAAAAAAAACTATATGTCTTCCATGTTATTTACTTTTAAAACAGCAGATTGAAGTACTATCAATTGCATTTCAAAAATATGTACATTATCACCAATTTCCTTTTCCAGTTCATCACCCGACATAAAAAGCTCTGACTAAAATTTGCAAAATTCTTTTGAACATACTGTAGGTGTTAATAATGTGAGACCAAGATCATCCCAACAATTTATACATCTCTTATTTAAATCTGAGAATATCTATTTCAAATGGAATATGATTAATACATTTATTTCTGGACTAAAAGCTAGATCATTTATCTCAATTAGTTCAACAAACCTTGTGACATCTATTTTTGATAGTCTTTGATAAAATACTTCAAGTATACCAATCCTAGTTTTTGGGTAGGAGGTGGTAAGCTTTTCATTATACGCAATATTAGTGACTGTCTGCTTATTGTGAAATATAGTGATTTTATTAAACATTATTTTTTTCTATTTTTTTAAAGTTTCAGGGTCTGAATCAAAAAATTTTTCACAGTCAATAATAATTTTATTTACTTTTTTATCTATAAGTAATACTCCTGGAATCTATAATAATAGATTTATGGTATCATCATCATCATCATCATCATCACCATCATCCAACATATTTTCCCCATCTGTAAAATCTCCGTTGTCATCTTCTCCTCCTGATGCGTACTCATAATTTTCATCTTCTTCGAAATAATCTTCCCTTTGTTTTGGCTAATCCTTTTCAGTTTCTTCTTCTGAATAATATTCATTTTCTCCTCCTGATTCTCCTCCTGATTCTCCTCCTGATTCATATACATATTCCTCTTCGCTGTCACTCATACTTTGTAATATGACAATAAAAAAGAATTCGTTAATTTTTTAAATATATTATGAATAATATTCATAATATGAACTCCCAAAAGGACAAACCAGAAAAGGTACAAATAAAGTCTTCTGAGTCACCAGAGTTTGATTTTATGGAGCTTTTATCAATTATTCAGGGATTAGAAATAGCAATTAATCGTAAGGTTTTTACAAAGGAGGAAATATCAAAAATCTTTCCTGCTTGGAATAATGTTGCATCTGAGTTAGAAAAATATAAGAGACATGTTATTGTCAAAAAATTATATCAAGAACAAGATAATATATCCTAGGAAAAATCCAAAATTTAGGATAAACGAAATAATGTTGCAAATATAAATGTTGATGAGGATATTTAAAAAAAATATTTATTAAAATAAAAATGAACTATAGTGTTGAAAATTTTCTTCAAGCTGTTCAACAGGGAGATATCGATGAGGTTAATCATTTTCTACTTGCAGGATTTAATATCGATGCACAACAACAACATCCTAACAATGTAGAAGAAAGTTGGGGAGCTTTACATGTTGCTGTAAATAATCAAGATGAGGATATGGTAAACTTCTTATTAGAAAGAGATGCTGATGTAAATATTACTGATAGTTTGGATTTAACACCCTTGCATTATGCAGTAAGAGAAGAAAATATGGATATAATTTTAAGACTATTAGAAGAGGGTCCTGATTTAGAAATAAGAGGAGGAGATGACAATTTAAATATTTTAGAATATGCTATATTTACTGATGATGTTGATAATCAACTTGAAATAGTTAACAATTTAATAGAAAGGGGATTAGCAAATGTTAACGCATTAAACGAGGAGGGAGAAACACCAATTTATGCTGCAATTTATATGAATAATCCAGAATTAGTTAGATAGCTTATTGATCACGGAGCAAATGTAAACGTCCGAAATGAGTAGAATATGACACCACTTCAAGCGGCATATGAAATAGAAGCTGATCCAAGAATCGTCTTAATGT
>CAYLKB010000154.1:0-991 GCA_964384165.1 uncultured Methanosarcinales archaeon | reverse complement strand
TGCAAGAATAATTAAAATGTTTATAATACGAAACCTAGGTTTCTTTATATTTTTTTTTTTTTATTTTTAGATATCAATCCTCTTTTTTCATAGATGATCTAGCGAATGTAATAAAAATTTTAGAGTTTGGATCATCTAAATCAAACTAATATTCTCTTAGTTCAACAATAGCTTTTTCTGCTTATTCAATTGTTTGAAAAGATGCAAATGCTTTTTTCTTGTTTTCAATAATATCATCTATAATGGTGATATTTTTAAAACCAATCAGACCTCTGAAAATATGACTGAGTTCCCTTTTTGTGACATCAAATGGTAAATTTTCTACAAAAAGTGTATCTGTTTTTTTACTAATATTTACTCTTTTCTTTTCGTATACTCTATTGTAGCTCTAAAAAGCAGAGGGAAAAGTAGATTTTTTTTCCGGTGTTTTTCTCCAATTTTTTAGAGTTGTTTCTTCTTGATTTAGACCTAGGCTATCATGATATGGTTTGTCGGTATCTGATTTTTCTATATCAGAGGGTTTAAGAAGAAAATCTAAGTTCAAATTAGAATAATCTTAGTCTTCCAATAGATAATTGCAATTGTATGTACGCTCCTACATTTTTAGCTTTCCTTTTCTGATTCTTTTGCTGATTGTTTACTTAATATCTTCTTAACCTTTATCTAGGGTAAAAAAACTTTTGAAAACCAAATCAAATTATTGAATGTTTTTTTTCATATATTTTTTGAAGATTATTGTATTGAGAGTTCATTGATTTCTAAATTAGTGAAGTTTGAATTAATTCAATAGATGGACCAATTACACGAATATCACTATTTTTTTATTTTTTCATACGTATATTATTTATATAAAAAATACATTTTAGAAAGTCCCCTACTTCAATATTATTTTGAAATTCCTGTTTCAGTATATTTTTGAATTCATCTAATCCATCTAATTCATCGTCATTAGTGTGAAAGTAAAATTCTGAATTTTTACTTGTATTTATTC
>CAYLKB010000153.1:740-3022 GCA_964384165.1 uncultured Methanosarcinales archaeon | reverse complement strand
CGATATGCATAATCTGGTAAATTCTTTATTACTACTACGACATCTGCCTAAACAATACCCTCAAGATCCTTCCGTGCATACTCTCTTTGTTGTTCTATAGTCCTTTCTTCGGAAGTTTCCACCCTTGTCCAATCATGTGTTATATAATGACCCATTTTAGTAAACATATCTTAATATCTTTATATAGTCTCCTTATCACAAAAAGCACCTGCTACGTAAATATACATTATAATATAATATACTCACAATCTGACTTCTATGATCAACAGTATCTAGTGAATTATATTTTTTTGAAAAACGAAAATTTTGCAAAAATAAAATGAAAAATTTGAACGGTGCCCATTTTTCAAAAAAATCGATAAAATTGCAAATAAAAATTGAAAAATTTGCAAAATAAAATGAAAATTTTGCAAATATTTTGAGAAAATTGCAAAAAATTACTGAAAATTACTGAAAAAATTGGGTACCGTTCAAATTTTTCGAAAAATTTGAATAAAAATTATCAGAGCTATAATTAGATGGTTGAGGGCAAAGTGAGTAACGATGGAAATAGGGATTAGATATATGTGTGTGAAAGATGTGGTTATGAGAATGACAAGAAGGGTAATTTCCAAAGACATTTATATAGGAAATTTACATGTCTTCCGTCAAAGAAGAATATTGATATTGAAATCCTAAGGGAAAAATTTAAGAATGAAAATTAGAACGAGAGGATAAAAAAGATTGAGAAGTTACAAAAGAATAAGCGAAAGTTTATTCCACAAGAGTCATGTATTTGTGATTGTGGAAATATCTATACAACTATAGGCAATCTAACAAGACATCAGAAAAAATGTGATATTTTTTAGGATATCATAAAGAAGGAGAATCCAATATTTGTAGATTAGTTAGGATAGTCTAAAAGAAAACCAGTATATAAAGGTAAAAATGATACAGATTCTGAAAAAACAAATGCAAATGATTCAGAAAGATTTGAAGATGATAGATCGGAATTTAGTTTTATGTCAAATAAAAGTTATAATTCAAGTAAGAGTTACTATACTGAATTTAGTGATAACTCCGGAAGTACAATAAAAAGTAAAATATATTTAAAAAATAAAAAAAAGATAGATGTTTCTGGAGAGAATACAAAGGAATCTCTTATTGAGATGGTAAGGTTATTAAATGAATAGTTAGAAAATTAGAGTAAAAAAATAGATGATCTGGTTTCCCAACAAAAGAATAAACCAACAACAGTAAATAATATTACAAATAATTATCAATATAATATTCAAATAAATGCGTATAGTAATACATCTATAGATCATTTGACAAATCGAGATTTCTATAAAGCATTATGTAAGTGTGTATTAGCAGTACCTGATTTAATACAAAAAATTCACTATAATCCAATGAAACCAGAAAACCACAACGTATTTATAAAAGATATAAATAGAGGATAGGCTATGGTATTCGATGGAGAAAAATGGGTATTGAAAGATGGAGATGAGATCGTTGAGGAGTTAGTTAGAGATAATGAGTTTAGATTTCAAGATTGGATAAAGGATAAGAATAGGAAGAATCATCCAAAAACAATAGATAAATATGAAAAATTTTAGGAAAAGAAAGTTGAGGAGGGAGCTCCAGAATAGGTTAGAAAAGAGGTTAAAATGTTATTATATAACAATAGAAGTATATTGCATAATCTATTATAGTATTAGTAGGAAGTTTTAGGCGTAAAAACCAATGAAATCGATGGAAAAGATTCAGATGAGTTGTAGAACAAAGTAAAATTTTCTGAGGAATTTGAAAAAAATATAAGAGAAATGAATATTGTGAGTAATATTTGTTAATTTAATATTTTTATGAGATAATACTGAGACCGTATATTTCTTGAAGGTGAAGTACCATAATTATCAGAGATAAATACATTTATTATGTCTCCATTTATAACATTGAAAGATCTTACCATTTCACAATTTGTATTTGTTCCAACATCAGGTCTACTTCCAACCTGGGGACCATTATTAGGAGTAAATGGTGGTGGATCTTCAATTGATATAGTATATGCTATACCAGAATTAACACTTTGGAGATCACTCCAAGAATAAACTAAAATTTGCCTAGCTTTTTCTCCTACATATTCAACACCGCCACCAACCTATGCATCAAATAAATCTAAATCATCATAATTTTCATCTAATGTCATATTCATTTTTACCCAATTATTTCCTGCAGTAACAAAACTACCAGCAACACTTGTTAAATTAAAAGAAGCATATGAACCACTTGGATTCCAAAGT
>CAYLKB010000153.1:0-730 GCA_964384165.1 uncultured Methanosarcinales archaeon | reverse complement strand
TTATTTAGGGATCCAATATTAACCTAAGAGGAGTTTACACCAATATTAGCCTAATAAGCAGAGGAACCAATATTTAGAAAATTTCCAGCAAAATCTCTATTTAAAGAATAAGATGTTCCTATAATACTATTTGTAACATAATTAGAAGTATTCGTCTAATTTATAACTGCTCTCTGGTTATTAAAACCACTTGATATTAATGAACAAAATATACCCCTTTCTGGAGACCAAGCTATACAATCAAATGTGGCCGAAGTAGGTGAAGATGTTCTAAGTGTCCAATTAATAGCATCATAACTTGTAATAATTCTACCACTACCTGGACCGAAATTTGCTACCGCAGTAAACACTTTCATCTATGGGCTGTATGCGATAGCTCTAAGTCTGTAATCAAAAGGTGTTGTTCTTGATGTCCAATTAATACCATCAGGGCTTGTAACAATATTTGATGAAACTAATACTGATGCAGAAGTTGCGACGAAAAGTTGTATATCTTCTGCCCATATTACATCAGAATATTCTAAAGGTGGATTACTTCTCGTTGTCCAATTAATAGCATCTGGACTTGTCATAATATCACCAGTAATAGAAACTGCAACGAATAAATATAAAGATTCAGAATATGTCACCTATGTCCAATTTGAGGCTGGAACAGAATATGATGTCCAAGATGTTCCATCAGAGCTGATTATGACTTTTGCACCCAAAATATTATCAGCTATTGCCACAA
>CAYLKB010000152.1:0-3030 GCA_964384165.1 uncultured Methanosarcinales archaeon | reverse complement strand
CCGAATGAATGAAAATGAATGACTGCAGGAAAAACTTTTGTGGACGACTATATAAGAAATCTTTATAAATACACAAATTCTTAAAAACTATATGAAAGACAAAATTATGAATTTTTTTGCAAATAAAGGTAGTTATTATGAACCAGAGTCTAATAAATTAACTCAAGACCTTGAGAAATTAGATAGAAAAGACCTTGAGGCAGAAATTAAAAGACTTCATAAAGAAAACTCAATCCTTTCAAAAGATGTAAAAAAAAGCATGCTTGAAAAGATGAAGACAAGAAGAAGCATAAGAAAATTTTCAACAAGAGAAGTACATTGGGAAATTTTGCATAGTATTATAGAAGGTGGTTTAAATGCACCAGCTGCAGGTAATGTTCAAAATTATAATATTGTACTAGTTAAAGATGCAAAAATTAAACATGAAATTGGGAAACTGGCATTTCAACAATATTGGCTCTCAGATGCCCCAGTATTATTTGTAGTAGTAAGAGATGATACTCACATTTGTGAAATGTATCCTGAAGCAGGTGAGGTTTATTCAATTCAAAATGTGGCTGCTGTAATTGAAAATATACTTCTAATGGCTCATTTTTATGACCTTGGAGCATGTTGGGTTGAAGCTTTTGACAATAGTGTAATTACAAGTTATTTGGGAATACCATCACATAAAAAAGTAGATGCCATAATTCCTATTGGATTTCCACTTGAAGACCCTAAAATCAGCAAAGAACCTCTCATATCCAAAGTCTTTTATGAAAAATATGGCAATAGAAAAAGAAAATAAATAAGTTTTATTTCTATGTCAAATATTAAGACAAACCTAATTTATTTGTTCTACTTTAAATCTTAATTTCCAGCTCTGTCTGGAAATTCAAATAGTGTCATTAAAATGAGAGCCGTTATATAAATTCATAATATAAAGACCTCGGGGATGTCCCGATGCGGTGATGTGCAGTGTAAGTGAAATCTCACTGCATCCAAGAATTCATAAAATGAATTGTTGAGAGTCTTTTTTTATATAAATTCATAATAGCACGAATCGACACCATTAGAAAAATGATATTCCAAGGCAAAGCCTAATTTCCGTAAAGTTTATATATTTTAAAGCACATATATAATTATGAAAATTGAAAATATGCAGGTTGATTCAGGGATAAAACATATAGATTTAAATACAGCCGCTATTAATTATCTAGGCGGTAATCCAATTATAATTCCTAGAGAACATATGTATGACCCCAATGTTGTTAAAGCATTTGCGAATGCCTCAGGTTTAATTGCAGTCCCAGCAAATTCTCCATTAGGAGAATCCCTTATTGGGATTGCTCCTACTTTTGAAGAATTATTTCCCTCATTTGCTCAAAAAAAAAATCAAATTATTATAGATTATTCATCACTAAAAAATCAAGAGCCAATAAATTATTCTACTCAACCTGAACATATGTTAACTGATAACATGCCAGATTTATCACATCCAAGAAAAATTGGGATAATGCCTGACCATATCCCATTAGAAGTAAGATTAACTGATGATAATAATATATTTAACAATAATCAAAATGAATCTCCACAAATCGTATATACTCAAGAAAAGAATGAACCTATAAGGATAGAGTTAGGGTCTCTTAAACCATCTGAAATAAAAGTAAATCTGGATAATACAACTAATCCTCAAGAACAACCAATATTAATGCCTGTTCAATATGCAAGAAATAAAAATTATGCAACAAATAGTATTGGAAATATGAGTTGGTATGATCAAATTAGAATACCTGCTGAATATAGAGGTTATGGTGCTGGTGGTTACAATGGAAGGAGATTAAACTTTGGTGGTGGAAATAGTCCTAGATATTAAAGATAATTTTTTTAACATTTATCTTTAAAGTGAGAACTGACTAAGAAATTTCTCTTCCATTTCATGCATATCTCCGGGAATTATTATGCACAGAGGTTCCTTTAGGTTTCTTATTTTATCCATCTTTATTAGTGAACCTAATGTATCATAAACAATTTCTTCATCATCAAATCCAAGTCTTGAACAAACAACAGCCATAGTATCATCATCTAAAGCATTTGCGTCTTTTTCTTCAATTTCTTCCTCTTTTAGCATTAAATCTTGTATTTTTAATAAAAATTTCAAAGCATCAGAAGCTTTAAGATATTTCTCATTACCTTTGTATGCAATATCATTTGAAGGATTTAAATCCAGCAAAAATAAAGTATGTGCTCCCATTCTCAAATTGTCAAGCAATATTAGGTATGGTGTTCTTGGCATAAATTTATCGCTAAAAAAAGGAATACTTGTAATCTTACCAAACTTGTAAAACTGCAATCCAGTCCTTGTAATAAATGTCCCTATTGAAACATTATTGTATATTTTTACATCAACACCCATTTTTTTTGCTCTAAGTAATAAATCTGTATGAGTTGTAGCAATAAGTGGGTCGCCAAGAACAAGAAGTGAAATATCTTTATTTTTTGCCGGTTTTAATATTTCATCTTCAATTCTTGTTTCAATCAAGTCTCTATCTGCAATAATCAATTTCTTTCCTAAAAATTTTTCTAATTCTGAAAATTCTGTTTGATAAAATGATGTATAATATTCTAGAAAAACCTTTTCACTATTCTTAATTGATAAAATCATTTCAGGAGTAATATGTTCTTTTTTAGCCCCAATTCCTATTAAATTTAACATAAAATACATTTAACGCCTATAACTTTATAAGTTTGATTGTTTATTATAAAAATTATTATTATTTAGAATTATATTCTTATATACACAATAAAAGTTTATCATATTGAAAAAAGCTCTTAAACTATGGGGTTACAAATATCTATAGAATATGAGCTAGAGCATAAATTACTCTTTAAATTACTATTCTAAGTTGTCAATACTATATATAAAAAAGAGTGAATATAAAAAAAAATCTTGTTCTGACTAATATTATATCTCAATTATAATACAATAAACGTGTGTAATCGGGTGACATATGTCACCAGTTAAAACTTATTTTATTTTATCAAATT
>CAYLKB010000151.1:0-3053 GCA_964384165.1 uncultured Methanosarcinales archaeon | reverse complement strand
TAATTAAAGGAAAATGAATTATGTTACTAAGCGAAATAATTTCAGGAAACCACAAATTTGTGGATAAATACTATGAGCTATGAGCTATGAGCTATGAGCTATGAGCTATGAGCTATGAAATAATATAGATATAATTTTAATATTTAGATAATTATATAATTAGTTGGTTTTTAATATTAATATGATAGAACTATTTGTATTATTTTTAACTATGGTTATTCAGGTTATAATACCTCCTATTCCTGCAGAATTAATAGTTTTGAGTGCTTCTAATAAATATGGAGTTCTTATAACAACTTTATTTGCTGGGAGTGGATTATTTATTGGTTCGATAATTGTTTATTTCTTTGGAAATTATTTATCTAAATTTTTTAATTCTAAAAAAACCAATATTGTTAGAGAAAAATTTCAAAAATATGGTTTTTTGATATTATTAATTAGAGTATTGCCTTATAATCCTTCAGATATTATTTCATATGTTGCAGGTATTTTAAAATATAATCAGAAGAAATATATAATAATAACATTTTTTGTGAGTTATATTAGAGTAGTAATATTGTCGTTTTTAGGTTCTAGAGTATCAAATATTTTTGAACTAATATCGGTTTTTATAATTTTATTTCTATCTGGGTCTTTAATATCTTATTATTTATATAAAAAATAAACTATGTGATTTTTTATTATATAATTTATAGCTTTATCGATGTGTTTATAAATCATAAATGTAATATAATATTTATATATGAAAAATACTAGTGATAATATAATTTCAGTTAATAATGTAACTAAGAAATTTAAGAATTTTACAGCAGTTGATAATATATCATTTAATGTGAAGAAAGGCGAGATATTTGCTTTTTTAGGGCCTAATGGTGCAGGTAAGTCTACAACAATTAAAATGCTTACAACTCTTCTTCATCAGGACTTAGGGACTATTGAGATTAATGGTTATGATACTACAAAACAACAAACTGAGGTTAGAAAGTCATTTGGAATTGTTTTTCAAGATACATCATTAGATACTGAACTTACTGCATATGAGAATATGGATTTTCATGCTACTCTTTATAATATTAATAAAAAGAAAAAGAAAAAAATAATATTGGAGCTTCTTGATTTTGTTGGACTTCTTGATAGAAAAGATTCAATTGTTAAAACTTTTTCTGGAGGTATGAAAAGAAGATTGGAGATTGCAAGAGGGCTAATTCATGAACCTAAAATATTATTTTTGGATGAACCTACATTAGGACTAGATATTCAAACTAGGCATTTTTTATGGAAGCATTTAGATAATATTAAAAAAACAACAAATATGACAGTTTTTATGACTACTCATTATCTAGATGAAGCAGAACAGATAGCAGATAAGATTGCAGTAATTGATGGTGGGAAAATCATTGCAAATGGTACAGTAAAGGAATTGATGTTACTGACAAAAACAAATTCACTTGAAGATGCATATCTAAAACTTACTGGGGATGATATTAGAAAAGAGAAGGGTTCATCTAGAGATATGATGAAAATTATTAATAGCAGGAGATAAAATGGGAGCAATACAAGTAATGTGGAAAAGGCAGATTATAAGATTTACTAGAGCTAAGACTAGAATTGCAATATCATTTTTTCAACCAATATTTTTTTTATTGGCTTTTGGGTTTGGTTTTAATTCAGTATATCAAGCAGCTGGTGAGGGAAGTTATATTATGTTTTTAGCACCTGGGATTATTGCAATGGCAATTTTATTTGGTTCAATTATGAATGGAATAGAAACAATTTGGGATAAACAATTTGGTTTTTTAAAAGAAACATTAGTGGCTCCAGTGCCTAGATGGAAAATTATGTTGGGAAGAACATTAGGTGGTGCTACAGTTGCTTTATTTCAGGGATTATTTATAATGTTAATTACTTTTGTAATTGGATTTAAGATTTATTCTTGGACATATTTTTTGATTGGGGCTTTGTTTGTTATGTTCTTATTTGCTTTATTTTTTAATGCAATGGGTATAGCAATTGCTTCTAAATTTGAAGATATGAGTGCTTTTCCTATGGTTATGAATTTATTAGTAATGCCTATGTTTTTCTTATCTGGGGCATTATATAGTCTTGATGGACTTCCTGTTTTAATGCAAAATATATTATATCTTAATCCTGCTATATATGGAGTTGATGCAATAAGAGGATTATTATCGGGTACTTTTATTATAGGTTTTGGTATTGATATTATTGTTATGGTAGTATTAACACTTTTGATGATAATTATTGGTGCAAAAAGTTTTTCAAGTATTGAAGTTTAAATTAAATTTATTATATTGTGCTCCGCAGAAGTTATTAACTTCGAGAACACGATATAGCTGAGCGAGCAAAGCTAAGTGGAGAGGACACAAATGGAAAAACTTTTGTGGACGACTATATTTTTATTTTGTATATCTAGCTTTTTTACATAAATCATATAAATTAGACCATTTTTGTAATATATATGAAAGAGATTCCATTTGTCCCATGCCATATTAAAGAACTTAATATTTCTTGTTATGGTTGTTGTGGAAATAATTTTTTATCTAAAGATAAAATTGAAGAAGATATTATGTTAAATACTCAAGAGTTAAATTCAATTGGCGCTATT
This sequence comes from uncultured Methanosarcinales archaeon, assembly GCA_964384165.1. GTDB lineage: Archaea > Nanobdellota > Nanobdellia > Woesearchaeales > UBA583 > UBA583. The sequence continues at coordinate 430 of CAYLKB010000151.1, read as the reverse complement.
CTTGATACTAATAAATTAATTAAGTTTAGGGATAGATTTGATGGAGAGAACTTTCTTTCCTTGTCAGGTTTATGTTATAATGTTGTTGATTTTGGGAAAGGTTGTATTGGTTGTCCACTTCATTTTCAAGTTAATAGCTTGAATTTAAAGAATTTTAAAATAGAGAATGTTGATGATTTAAGAGTGAATCATTGTGATATTAACGAGGAATGTGAAAGTTTTAAGGCATGGAAATTAATGGATGATAATGATAAGATAAAATTTATTTCATGGGTTAAGGAAATGGGTTATGATAGTTATACATATTCTAAGGAGAATGGGGATGAGTCTCTTTTTAAGAAGTTCTTAAAAATAAAGTAGTTTGTTTAAAATAAAAAGTTTGATATATTGTGCTCCTCAGAAGTTATTAACTTCGAGAACACGATATAGC
>CAYLKB010000150.1:0-3170 GCA_964384165.1 uncultured Methanosarcinales archaeon | reverse complement strand
GTCCCGAATGAATGAGAATGAATGACTGCAGGAAAAACTTTTGTGGACGACTATATATAAATAAAGACTCTCAACAATTCATAAATGATTTCTTGGATATCGTGAGACTGCGCTAGCAATACACATCCACTCAACAAGACATCTCCTAGACCTTTATACTATGTATTATTGATTGTCTTTAATAAAATAAAACAATATTTGCCCAAAAAAGATTCTATAAAAATTTATATTCAAAAACAATGTTTACATATCATATACTAATTATATATGAAAATCAAAAAAAACAATCACTACCAAACTAATTATCACATTTCCCATAACACAACAATAAATAAATAAATAAATTTCAACTTAGCAATCTCAACTACCAGACTCATATATCTCGGCAATTACTTTATCAATAACATCTTGTGGTATCTGCGCTTTAACAAGTCCAGCAATAATAGCATCCTTTTCAAAAGAATTTTTATATTGAATTACATATTCTCTAGCCTTAAAATAAACTGAATTGTCAGTTGTTATCTGTGTTGAAGCAACATTGACAGATAATTGTTCAAGTCTTTTTTTTCTTATAAAAAGAAAAAGTCCTGCAATTATAATTATAAATAGAAATATTATCAAGATAAAAGTAAAAAAACTTGTTTTTGAGAAATTATCCTCTAAAAAACTTGATTCTTCAAAAACTAATAATTTATTTTCCTTACCATCTTTATTATTATCATTCAAGCTTTTCGAATCTTTTTCTAGAGAATCCATATTATCTTCCAATGTCAAATTCCCAGAATTATCTATATCATTATCTTTTTGTTTATTTCCTTCATCTTCCTGGTCATCAGAATTCCCATCCCCACCTCCAGAATTATCAATATCATCACATTCATCTCCCAAACCATCACTATCAACATCATATTGATTAACATTAGCATCATAAATACAATTATCCACTACATTAAAATCTCCATCACCATCAATATCATCATCACAAACATCTCCCAAACCATCACTATCAATATCACTTTGATTGGCATTTGCCAAATAAATACAATTATCCACTACATTAAAATCTCCATCACCATCAATATCATCATCACAAACATCTCCCAAACCATCACTATCAATATCACTTTGATTGGCATTTGCCAAATAAATACAATTATCTACTACATTAAAATCTCCATCACCATCAATATCATCATCACATACATCTCCCAAACCATCACTATCAACATCACTCTGATTAGCATTTGAATCATCAGGACAATTATCCTCATCATTATCTACTCCATCATCATCATTATCTGTTTCCTCTGTATCTTCACTATCATCTTCACTATCATCATCTTCACTACCTCCATCATCTCCGCTACCGCTTCCACCACCACCACCACTATCACAAGTTCTTGTCAATACATCTCTAACATTAGTTGTCCCGCAATTATTATTATCAACTGCTGTCCTTGACTGAGAACCTCCAGAACATACAGACCAAGAACCATAAACCCAATCCTCCGTACATACTTGCATTATACCCGAATGAGAAAGTCCCGAGATTACAATCTTCTTTTCAGAAGAATTATAAAAAAATGCCGAAACACCAGAATTGGAATATGGAAAATCATGCACATAAACTTCCCCAGAACCAGAACACTCATTAGTCATATCAGATAAAGAAACAATAGGACTATCTTTTATACAAACACTCCTATAACTATTATTAGAAAACTTAGCAAAATCAAAATAAACAGTTTTATTATTCCCACTCATATTTAACCCAGCAATTATCATTGATGACAAATAAGAATTATTATAATATTCAATTCTAACTTTTGTCAAATTAATTTTATTATGTAAAAAATCATGTTGAAATTCAACCAAAGAAAAATTATTAAACTTTAACTCAACACCATATACTCCACTAAAATTATTTGAAAGATTTTGACTAGAATTAACAAAAAAATCAAGTTGACCATAAGTAGAAAAAATATTTGTTGCATTACCATAAATAAAATCTTCAGAATCATTAATTCCATCCCCATCTGAATCATTAATTAATGAATTCATTGACAAATTTGTATAAACTTCATATGTAAAATTTGTTGCATTGCCAGCCATATCAATAAAAGAAAGAGTAAGATTAATTAAACCATATTTTTCAATTCCAATACTGCCAACAACTGAATAATTATTAATATATGAAGTTATTTCCTGAGAGATTAAATTTGTATAATAAAAAACCTTATCAATTTTTTGATTAAATGATATATTAAGAAAAATACCTGACTTTAAAACATTAAATATGTTAACTCCTGAATTATTAAAACCAATAAAACTAAAATTAGCCTGCAAATTAGTCATAGGATAATAATCAGCAATTGTATTTAAAGTATTAATATCATATTTAAAAGGACTTAGGCATTTCTTACCATATATAGTACTCTCATAAATATTACATGTGAAATTCTGCCAATAATTCCCAATACCTCCCTCATCAAATGAAACATTAAAATAATTTAATGACAAAGACCAATCAGAAGAATTTACAAAAGTGTTATTAATAAAATAATTCAAATAAAAAACATTTTCTATAATAGGACCATTAGAAGTATTAATATATACCATTGATGAAAAATTATTATCATAAAATATTCCAGAATTTGATGAATCTAGTAAATGTAAATCATAATAATTATCACTAAAATTATTATTTGATAAATTAAAATTAGAACTATTATTTAGTAATACAGCTTGTGAAAAATTATAAATATTGCAATTACTCAATTGAGAATTATTAGAACCTTCATAATTAAAAGCATTTCCACTGCCATTTCCATAAATTGAAAAGCCATTGCAATTAAAATTTATGTTATTGTTTAAAATATTAAAACAACTTCCATTAACATTAATATCATTTATTAAAGAGTAATTGCCTTCTGCAGTTATATTCAAACAAATATCTAAAGATCCCGTATCTAATGTCTCAATATATAACATATCATAATTATTATATGAAGAATTAAAATCATATGCATCAAGTCTTAAAATCAAATCTCCATCTAATAATGAAAGATTCACATTAAAATTAACATAACCTCCAGAAGTCCCATTACTTAAAACAAGCCATCGTTTAGGACTAATATCAAAATCATAAATTTTTCCTACTTTTAATTCAT
>CAYLKB010000149.1:0-3199 GCA_964384165.1 uncultured Methanosarcinales archaeon | reverse complement strand
CTGGCTTCGTTTACTGCTATAAAGACACAAAAAATGTATCAAAATCAAAAGAAAGGAACGTAAAAACGTATTCAGATGGCACCGTTATTACGTAAAAACGTTCTCCAAGTATGCTGTTGGTGCGCTCATCTTCAGGTAAAAAAATCAATACAGTATGTTAATTTTCAGTCAGTTGGCGTTTCTCCAAAATCAACCTTTGGCAAGTTGTTTACAATATCTACTGTTTGCACACTTACATTGATTACACTTAAAAGTAAGTCTAAAATATATCGCGGGTTTCCTACTTCGGCTGCCCAATCGTTCGGATTATTGGTAATCCCGCTTGCTTTGTGTGTTTTGATTTGGTCATGATCCCTATCGCGCTTTTGCCGTTTACTACGTAGTCGTATGCCTTTGCAGGGATGTTTTCTAAGTAATTCCTACAAAATAGTAATGTCTATTTTTTTTGTTTAAATTTGTTTTGGGACGACTAAATATGCTATCAAAAAGAGTGCTTATTTTATGCGGTCAATCGTTGTTTAGCCAATATAAATTTTACAGATTTTAAACACAAGTAATTTTAAAGGATTACTTAATGCAACAGAAGAAAACTTGGATGAGTTATTTGATTTTTGGGATTAGCATTCTGACAATAAATCTGAGTAGTTGTCAACACCAAATTGAATACCGATTAGATACTGAATTCGTATTCATAAATGAATCGAATAGTACGATAACTTTTACTAAAAAATTGAGTCGTGGTAGAAGAATAGAGGTCAGCTTAGAGCCTCAGGAAAAAGACACCACTTTATATCTGGCTTCTGGAGGGTTTGAAAACCCCAATCCTAATTCTTGTTGTCAGGGGTTGTTACATTCAGTTTTGGATGCATCAGACAGGGGAAATATTAGAGTAGGGTTTGATGATAAATCTTGTCTCATTGAAGCACCCACAATTATTAGTAATTATAAAAGTGAAATAATTGATAAACGATTCTTCAGGTATACTTTTGTATTTACTGATGAGGTATTGGCAAATACGTTAGATTGTCAATAATACCTAAAGTAAGTAAGTAGCGAAACTATTTTATTTGTACGTTATAAAAGCATTAAAATTATTCATAATTAACTGGTAATATGTATTTTATGAATGATTTTTGTTTCAAAAATAACATACATATAATTGGGTGTTGCTACTTAACTATTAAATGTTAATCGTCCTCATATTGCGTGAGGTTTAAGGAAGGTATGTCTAATTACATAGGCATACCTTCCTTTTTTATGAATATTATGTAATCAAAAAATAACACCAACTTACGTTGTTTTTAATGATTTTAGTAAGTTTTTTTTCTAAAATAGTATTTATGTTGATTATTTTTACTAAAATATATTTTAGGAGTTATGAAGATATTTAAACAAAAAAAATGACATTATTACATTGATTTGAGAAATTTATAAATAATTTTAAAAAAAAATAGCTTGATTATCAATGTGTTATGAAAAAAATAAATAAAAAATATAATTTTTTTGCTCAAATACTTGCATATCTTATTTTTGTGTAATATGTTTGCATTATATTCTTTGAAGCCAACAAAAAAAAGAGAGCCTGCACATAACTATTTAGACGTAGTTTGCAGACTCTCTTCGGAAATCTCGAAAAATAGAGATAGTGCAAAATTACAAAGTTTGTGATTTTTTTTCAGCAGTTGGAACGGAATACGGAGTTTTTGCTCATCTCCTAAGATGTTGAGTGTGAATTATTTATCAAAACAAACTTTAAAAAAACATGAAAAAAATCAAGGTTTTATTCGCCACCGTTTTGATAGTAGGAGCTATGGGCGTTGCTAATGCGACAATTGATTTGCAAGATAAAGTACAAGTTAAAATAGGAAATCCTCTTAACACCTCTCCTGAAGACTTTTTTTGTGCAACTTTTCGACACGATAGCAAAGGTAATACGCTTGTAAAAGTTTGCTTTTTTTGTGAGTGTTAAAACAACTAAATTTGATTTTAAAACCATCCAAAAATTTGAACTTTTTGGATGGTTAAAAATATTCCATTCACCAACAAATTTTTATGAAAAATGAAACAATTCATCTTTTTTTTGCTGTTATTCAGCTTATCAACAGTTTATGGGCAAAACCGTACTGAAGGACATATTCTCTATAAATTTGAATCAAAGGATTTTGGCTCATATTATGCAAAAGTATATTTTAAAGGAATGGAATCCTTATACATCAAAGATGTAAAAGAAAAAGTAGTAGAGGATAAGGCAAACAGTAAACAAATTTTAACTTATTCTTTTATCAAATATTACATGAATAATAGAAGTAAGGAAGGAATAAAACAAAAGCAACTGGACGAAGGGAAATTCATTCGAACCACTTTTAAACTACGAACCGTAAAATGGCAAATTCATAACGAAACGAAAATGATTCAAGGTTATCGGTGCAAAAAAGCAACAACAACACTTGAAGAATGGAATGAGAAAGTAACGGTATGGTACACCTCTGATATTCAGGCAAGTACAGGATTGCCAAATTTATGTAATTTACCGGGTGTTGTTTTACAAGCAAACTATGATAATGGTTCAAGTTATACTGTCCAAAGTGTGGTTTTGCAAAAAATTTCGAGTGATAAGTTGGAAATTACAGAAGGTAAAATGGTATCTAATGAAGAATATAATAATGCCAAAACAAAGGGCGAAAATTGGATACAACAAATGATAAAATCAATGCAAGCAACATTTGGAGACAACTAAATGAAAACACTTCAATTATTTACCGTATTATTTCTGCTTGGTTTTCAGGCGTTTGGACAAAATTTTAAAGGGCAAGTATGTTCCAAAAAATATTGTTATGAATTGGAAGTATGATGCAATGAGAAAGAAGTTTAGAGATAATAATTAATTAAATGCTCACACCGAAAAAAAGCACCATTTCAATCCTGAAATGGTGCTTTTTTTCATTATCAAATTGCAAAATTTTAGTTTATAGTATAATTTCTATTATAGCTATGTATATAGCAAAACATTACTAATAATATCTAAAAAAACAATATTATATATTTATTAGATTATTATCAAAAAAAAAAAAATGCTGATTATCAATGTGTTATGAAAAAAATAAATAAAAAATATAATTTTTTTGCTCAAATACTTGCATATCGTATTTTTGAGTAATATGTTTGCATTATATTCTTTGAAACCAACAAAAAAAGAGAG
>CAYLKB010000148.1:2055-3411 GCA_964384165.1 uncultured Methanosarcinales archaeon | reverse complement strand
TTTATCAATTTCATTAGAAGTCCAAGATTTTCATGGCAATTTTCTGCATCCTCTCTTTTAAAAGATAAAGTACAATACATTGGCTTGTATACACATAAATATAATCGTAATCTCATGACCCGAAATTTTTACTCCTACTGTGCATACGTTAAAAATTTGGATGACAAAGGCGTTAACATAAAGCTCAACTGTGCATTAGCGAACAGAGTCTAAACATACATGTACCAGTTTTATGTCCACAAGTAGTAGAAAGACGTCAATGTTATCTCTGAAGAATGTTGTAACAATGTTGATTTGATATTCACAATTAGTAAGTTAATGAAATAATTGAAATAATTTCAAAACTTTCGAGATCTTTCACATGTAGCAAGCTGTAAATAAAGAAAGGACGCTTCGAAAAGCGTGCCAATAGACACTGACTACTTGTTATAGTAGCATGCATCACTCACTACCTGCCCCGACTATCTGTTACCAATCAGGCTGGATTCAGCAGCTGGCCAGCTCTGACACTCTTTCTCTGGCCGTATGACAGGCCACCGCCATGTCATGTAATTCATATTATCATATTATGTTGTATTTTCAAATTACATTGACAAGCAAACAATTAAAATGAACTATTTAAATGTGAAAAATTATTTTTTACAGCAAAAGAAGCTGTGTATAAAGTCTATCACTGGCTGGTAAGATATATTGCATTTAATTTATTTGCAGTCATCATCATTATTTAACAGAACACTCCATTTCTGCCATTTAAAAAGTGCATCTCATTTACTCCAATCTAAATTCCCAATAGTCTGAATTCTCCATCTTGTTCTCCTCCGTCACCATGAACTCCATATCTCATATCGCTGCCTGCACTCAAGTCGGCTCTTAATGTTCTATACATCTTCTCTGTTTGGCTTCAACGTATTAAACTTACCCCAAGTCTTACCCAAGAATACTATAAACGTAGGATAGGCAACCAAAAGTAGGCGTGTTTACAGTGGCCGCCATTAACGTGATAATTATTCTTGTTTGTATATTTTTTTTAAATTCTAGTCATTTGTTATATTTTTCCGACAATCATGACGTTTGACAGCTGTACAGATGACTGCTTAATGAAATAGATCATATGGCATGGCCAGTGGCGGTTCTACTTTGGAGCAGGGGGGCTAGCCCCCCCCCAATATCCATGCAGCCCCCCAAATCTTTCGGTGCCTTAATTCACTCCATGGGATGATGGGATGTTGTCCCTTCCTGGGCTGGGGGCTATAGCCCCCCCAAACATTTGGGGCTAGAACCGCCACTGATAAAATTTAATAATTTGCACAAAAATATTATAAAATTATCGCCTTTCAGCTAGCCAGCATTTGTCGG
>CAYLKB010000148.1:0-2045 GCA_964384165.1 uncultured Methanosarcinales archaeon | reverse complement strand
GAACAGCTGTTCTCTTACCCACGAGGGGAAAATGTGTACGGGACAAACTAACAAACAAACAAACAATCTAGTACAGTTTTCATGCTACTAAGTATTGGAAATGACGTCATCGATGCTGCGACCACTAGATGGTGTTGTGGGCTGTTAAAAGTGGCGGAATATGAAAGAGCACCTCCGACTTCGTTTTTGTGGTGTGAATTTTCGTCTAGCGTGTACCATTTCCTCGTAATTTGCATTTATTCATATACCGGAAGTGACATCATTGAGCAATTTAACGTTGTTATAGCAACGTAAAAGTTACAAATTCTGAAAGCCCGTATATGATTTCCTATTAGTGGGTGTTAGTAACTATGACCGTCAGAGATATTGAGATATTGGTTCACGAGATATTGGCGATTGTTCTTTTCGCGCCAAAATTCGGACTTCTCGGATTGACCCTTAGGAACCATCGTAGGTCGAAGGTAAACGTGGATTTGGTGGTTTTTGGCATGGGTTCCTATTAGTGATTAATGGTATCCATGGCTCTGTCTAGCACCGTTTGTCCGGAATGTAGTGTGTGACAGACAGAAAACAGACATGGCCGTAACAATAGCCCATCCTATGCAATGTCCCTTGCAGCTATAGCATCGGTGGGCTAAAAAGAGAAAGTTTGAGCTAGATCAATATCAAGAAAGTCCGGTCTTGTTGAACATTTAGGGGCAAAGAGGATAACCCCTGATGAACATATTCTACCATGTCTACACTTCCCTGCACAATACTGCTTTGAAAATTATGTTTTCTTTCATCAAAATATTAACGTCTCATTATTGTTGAGGGATTTCCATTCCTTTTATCGTGTAATTTGAATCATATGTTAGCATGAAATAAATCAATTGTAAATTAAATGTATTTAATTACAGAGCAGCAATGATGAGACGAGTATTTCATCAATTTGATAAAAATAACGACGGACAAATTGATCGTTCAGAATTACAAGAAGTCTTTAAAGAACTTGGACATTGTTTGTCTTCAGGTGAAATTGATCGACTTATTGCAATGGCTGACAGAGATGGATCAGGAACTCTCGATTATAACGAGTTTATACGGGAAGTCTACGGCGTCAGTGAATAGCTAACAAATAGAATAACTAACATCACGTGACTGCATTCGACGTTGTATTGTTGACAGCGACATGCGTTGTTGTTAATTTATATGTGTATTGATCTTCGCTGATGTTAGAAATATTGTGTTATTTCTGAAAAAAAGGTATACAACAAAAGGGACATGATGATTCTTTTTCATTTTGGATCTAAATCTTTGAAATGTTTTACGATTACAAGAAATTTAGTCTTGAGAGAAGCTACGTAAGTCAGGAGATATCAGCACCCGTGAACGTTGAAATATCAGCAAGACCGTTGTAATGGACTTCTATAATACTCAACTTGGAACTTTGGCGCTTGTTTGTTTTCGCAGCCATTTTTAATCAATCTCGTAGAAGGTCAATCATATTTATTATAATACATAAGTTCATTACATATATCCTGGCTATTGCCTAGATGCTTTCAGTCGAACACAACGAGACTGAAAATAAATAACAAGCGGTATCACAGAATTTGACATGCTTCTTGTTTGATGTTGCTACTAAACTGTTCATGTCAGAGTAAGCTACATTTAGAAATGCCATTTAGGCTAGTTGTACTCAAGGCTGCCGTTGTCTGCCAAAAGAAAGCAAGCCTATTCAGTAAAACTTTAAAAATGTAGATTGGATTTCAAAAAATGGCCATTGCTTCTTTCAGCCGCAGCACACGGCAGAGTAAGCGAAATTTCTTTACACACAAATCACTTTTTTTTCAAAATCATTCATTGTCAAGATTTTCACTCCGTCTGTAACACAGTAAGTTAGATATTTCTTTGATACGGCGGTTTGAATAAAATCATTTTAGCCCACCGATGCTATAGCTGCAAGCTATGCATAGGATGGGCTATTGTCACAGCCCTGTCTGTCGTCTGTCTGTCTGTCGTCTGTCACACTGTATATTCTGGCCAAACGGTGCTAGATAGAGCCA
>CAYLKB010000147.1:0-3468 GCA_964384165.1 uncultured Methanosarcinales archaeon | reverse complement strand
TAAAATTCTCAAACCTAACTTATATTTCTAATTTTCTGTCAAACTTGGGTTATAAGTATAAATTTAGTAATATAGTCGCCTGAGAATAAGTTTTTCCTGCAGTCTAATAAGCAACTTTATATGTCTCAGAGATTTCATTAATTGTAAAAATTTTATTTCTTTCTTCCATAAATTCTTTCAATATCATTGCTTGTCTTAAATTTAAATTTAGAATTTCCTTTAATAAGAGTATTCCTTATTAAAAATGGGTACCAATTTCTTTAATAAGAGTATTCCTTATTAAAATAAGTAGTAAGAATCTTTAATAACTCCCAATACATTTATAAACAAATATAAACATTAGTAATTATGGATAAAAAAGAATTCAAAAATCAATTCGGAGAATTAGTTGAAATTGATGATAAAAGATGGGGAAAATTTATTTCATTTGTTCCAAATAAATTACCTCCAACAATTGAATTTGACAAAACATTAGTTTTAGCTTTAACAAAAGCAGAAAGCTTATTATCAAAATTATCTGGAGTAGGATTACTTCTTCCAAATCCAGACTTATTAATCATACCTTATTTAAAAAAAGAAGCTTTATCTTCTTCAAGAATTGAAGGTACAAGAATTTCATTAGATGAATATTTTTTATCTGAAGCTCAAGATAATCAAGAAGAAAATATAGAAGCCTTAGAAGTTTTAAATTATATAAATGCAATAAATTATGCTCTAGAAGAGATTCAAACTAAGCCAATAACTAATGATTTAATTAAAGAAACGCATAAAATTTTAATGAACAATGTAAGAGGTAAAGACAAATTTCCAGGAGAATTTAGAAAATTTCAAAATTGGATAGGCCTTCCAGGTTCTAAACCTCAAAATGCTAACTTTGTTCCACCATCATATATTAAGATTGAAAAATTAGTAAAAGAGATGATAGAATATATGGATACTTATGATGAAATGCCTTTATTAATTAAATGCGCCTTTATGCATTATCAATTTGAAACAATTCATCCTTTTTGTGATGGTAATGGAAGAATTGGAAGAGCTTTAATAGTTTTATACTTAATTAAAAAAAATAAAATCTCAAAACCTATTTTATACATTAGTGGTTTTTTTGAAAAATACAAACCTGATTATGCAAGATTATTATCTGAAGCTAATAAAAGAGGAAATTTTAGAGATTGGCTATTATTTTTTTTAGAAGCACTTAAAACTCAATCTGAAGAAGCATTAGATAAAGCAATAATGTTGCAAAAATTAAAAGAAGATTATAGAAATAAAGTTCAATCTAAATCTCAAATAACTTCAATGATACAATTAGTAGACCATTTATTTATTAATCCATATATTACTATTAAAAAAGTAGAAAAAATTACAAATTCAACATATCCAACTGCTAAGAAATTAGTTGAAACTTTAGTAAGTTTAGAAATATTAGAATTAAAAGATAAAAAGTCTCAAAGAAATAAAATTTATAGAGCAAGAGAAATATTAGAAATTATCTCTAATTAAACAAAACCAGACGACATTCCTGCAGGAATCAGGATGCAATGTTATGAAGTTTTAATTGAGAATTATTTCAACAGAGAAAAAACAATGTTATCTGTATTACCTGCTGCCATGAGATACGCAGGCCCAAGAGAAGCCATTCATCATATGATTATGAGAAAAAACTATGGTTGCTCTCACATGATAATAGGAAGAGACCACGCTGGAGTTGGAGACTATTATGGAACATACGAAGCGCAAGACTTAGTTGACAAATATTCAGACCAACTAGGAATTAAGGCAGTAAAATTTGAGCACTCATTCTATTGCAAGAAATGTGAAAACTTATGTTCATCCAAAACATGTCCTCACTCATCTGAACATCATGTACACTTATCTGGAACTAAAGTAAGAGCCATGCTAAAAGAAGGAGAAAGACCTCCAAAAGAATTTTCAAGAAAAGAAGTTGCCGATATTTTAATAGAGTGGGCAACAAAAAAATAACTCTTATCCCAAACGGCTCTGTCCAGAAATTCAATGGAGTAATAAATAATATTTTAAAATAAGAGAATTGGGTAATTTTTTATGCTTCAAAACACCCAATTCAATAATATAAGCTACACAAAGAAATTCTTAAACTTTGTCATTGTGCGAAATTAAAGCCTCACAATTTTTTTAGAGGTTGTAAACTCTTTAATAATTATCAAAGAGTTGCTTTAATTGTATTATTTATTAATATTATTGTATTTATATCGTTTCAAGATTACCCCCATCATTTAGGGTGAGGCTTAACTTTAAACGATGACTAAAAATTAGTCTTAGAAGAATTGCGTAATACTCCATCATTTAGGGTGGGGATAGCAATTCTTAGGTTTTTTAATTTATTAGAAGAATATGGGTATTTATTTGAGAATGATATTGAAAGATATAAAAAGACATAAATAGAAACTCATATAAATTAACAATCATATTCCTTTATTAATGATTATATCCCAAGTCCTTCCAGAAGTATCAACAATTTTCTTGACAGTTGTACTTATTATATATTTAATTATAATTGAACTTGGTAATTTAAAACTTAAAAGGTCTCTTCTGCCATTTGTCTACATTTTAACTATTACATTCTTTATAATGGCTGTAAAAACAGTATATTTAACATACATTAGCATAAAATGAAAATAACATATTTAATCTCAGCTATACTTGCATTATTGATTTGTGAATTACTTTTATTGTATAATCAATTTCTTGGACTTATGTTTTATGTAATATTTGCAGGAGTTGTATTAATTAAAATTGACAGAGACACTCATTTAAATATTACAAAATCGAATATTAAATTGAATAAAAAAAACATGATATCAAAAGCTGACAAACTTTTAATTTTTTTAATGATAGTCCCTTTTATGAGAATTACAGAGTTTTTTATTGTAATAAATTCTTTTTATAATACACTAATATTTTATTTTATGCTTGTATGTCTTACAGTTTTTTATCTTAAAAGATTTAACCTTGATATAGAATATAATTTTCATAGAAAAAAATATTTATTTTATATTCTTTTAGGTTCTTTTATAATAATTCTTATTTTGGAACTATTTTATGAATTATGGAATACTACTATTATTTATTTAATCCCACTTGCAGCATATGCTGAAGAAATATTATTTAGGGGTGGCATACAGAATTTAATTAAGGATTATTATAATCCAATACTCTCAATATTATTAACATCAGTTGTTTATGCTATATTCTCATTAACATATGGATTCCCTATTTTTATACTTATTTTTATAGCATCTCTGTTGATATGTTTTATGCATTTGAAAACAAGAAGTTTGTTCTTTCCAATAACAATAAATATTATAATGCAGGCATTATTGTTATTATATTTATAAATGAATTTTTTCCTATTGTTCTTATATTAGTTTTTATAATTAGCCTTATTACAGCTCCGTTCGGAGTTTAAAAGTTTTAAGCAGAATAAAA
>CAYLKB010000146.1:0-3482 GCA_964384165.1 uncultured Methanosarcinales archaeon | reverse complement strand
ATTCTGATAATTTTTATTACTTAAAAAGTCTTGAAGTATTTTGCTAATTAAGGTTCTGTAATCCAAGAATGGTAAATGTTTTCCGAGAATGACAAAAGAGGGATATAGCGTTTTTCATGATTACGAGGTACAAAAATAAGATTAAAGTTTCCCTGATTACAGCAGTTTTCAGATTAATAAACCACAATTATCATTATGAAGATAAGGCAAATGAACACCCTACCATTGGAAAGTGTGGTTTACCCAATTAAAAAGCGCTGTAAAGAATTTAAGCGTACCTCATAAGGGTAGAAATTGCTATAACTTGAAATCATTACAAGTTAAATCAATTTAATTTGGCTCTTCTACAGTAGTTATAGCACTCCTAAATCATTCGTAAAAAATCAATTATTAGAAAAACACATCGAAGATACTATCCCTGTTGCTTGTTTTCTTTTTCAACCAATAATTAGATCATAATTAAAGTGAAAAACCCATTAATTTATTTTCTATTCTTTTAAAGAAAATAATTTTTTAGAAAAGAAAAAAAGTAAAAAAATGTGCAGAAGTAAATCAATTTACTCTTGCACATTTTTCAATTAATTACTTATAATAAAAGTAACTAATCTTCAAACATCTTCAAATTAAATTATGTCATATAATATCGTAGGCTATGCCAGAGTGTCTAGTCGTGAACAGGCTGAAAATTGTCATGCTTTAGAGCAACAAATAGATAGACTAAAAAGTGCAGGTGCAGACTATGTATTACATGATGTGGAATCAGGAGCGAATCCAGATCGCCCTGATTTCAATCAATTAATGCAGTTAGTAGCCGATAAACAAATAAATACAGTTATTGCCACAAGATGGGATAGATTAACTCGCAATGAAACTATCTATATACAATTGAAAGAAATTTTCCAACGTTCTTTGGTAAAAATAAAATTATTAGACCAAGGAGATGTCGATTTTGAGACAGCTTCTGGGATGTTAAATTCAGATTTACAAGTGATATTTGCTGTACATGAGCGACGTATGTTGAAGGAAAGAGTAAGTCGTGGTTTTGAGTATAAACGAAAAAGAAAATCAGCATGGGGCAGACAACCTTGGGGTTATAAATCTGAAGATGAGCGGTATGTTATTGATAAAACACCTCTAATTTGTTTACTTGAACAACGTCCTGACAATTATCAAGAATTTAGTGATTTAGCCAATAAATCTTCTCTCTTAATAGATGGAATATCCAAAGGGGAAATTGCTAGAGAAGCTATTGAATATTTTTTGAAAGTGAGAAAACCTAACGATGTATTGCGATACCTTAATGAAAAATATGGAATTTCTCTCAAATTCAAGACCAATTTAATTTTTACTCCAGAATTGTTATTTTGGCGCAGTGGGCAAAGTTTTATGGACTGGATTAAAAATCCAGTATTGCGAGGACATACTGCTTATAATAAATATGAACAAAAAAATGAACGAAAAAGGGGTAATCAAAAACCGCCAGAGGAATGGGAGGTTCATGAGAATACTCATCCAGGTCAGGTAATCTTGTCTGAAGAAGAATATTCTGAGGTTCTAGCTATTATTAAACATAATCATCGAACCATGGGAAATCTTGAAACAAGGTCTCAATTAACGGGTCTAGTTATTTGCGGAGAATGTGGTACTAAATGTGTTAGTAAAGTTAATAATAAATACCGCTATTATGGGTGTCGAAATGCAGGGGTCGGATGTCATAATAAGAAGAATATTAGAGTAGATATAATGGAGAAAACATTATTTGAAGTAATCAGCGAAAAAGCGCGTAACTTTATTAACATAGATGTGGATAAAAACATTCAAAAAAATAATGAAGATTCACCAGAAGTAATTAAGTTGAAAGAACAAATAGCAAACCTAGATAAAATGTTAGTAGAAAATTATAGTGATATTTTGAAAAAGGCTAAGGACGACTTGGAACAAGAAATTATCAAGAAAAATAATTATTTAGAAACTGATAATTTTCAAAAGGCTACCATAGAAGAAATTTTATCTTATCCCTATCTAACTCATTTAGGTTTTTGGTATTGTTTGAATATTAAAGAAAGGGAATTAATTTATTCTAAATTAATTAGAAGAATTGTTGTTATAAACGGAGAAATAGACAAGATAGAGTTTAACCTTTAATTTTAGCTAATGTAGTAATCTTATTAAAGTCATTATATTTTGATTCGGGAAATGTGACTAAGTAGCTAGGCATAAAAATTGTAATATTAGGTATATTGAAACAGTTATACTTAAATATCTGCTCATCACTTAAAATATAGATTTTTTTTTATAAGTCTTCATCCCAATTTGATATAATGGCTTTTGCTGACCTATTTATTTTCAATGACTTCATACTTTATATTTTAGGTATTAGATTCTGTTTAAATTAGTAACTTCTAATATTTTTTATGGCGCTTTACCTATAAATTTTATAGAATAAATGTTAGGCGGTATCTTTGATATTTCTTTCTAATAATTGATTGCTTACAAATGGTTTAGGACTTCTATAGTAAATTACTTAAAATAATAAAAAATGAAATCTCAATGAATATATTTTGTCATAATATAATCAAAAAAGCGGAAAATAAGTATTTAGAAACTTTCAATAAAACTAAGTCACAATGGCATAATTATTGTGGATGTCAAATACCTGGACAAGACAATAAATGTCATCATTGTCCGTATTTTATTGAGTTTGTAGAAAACTTGCAAAAAAATCTACCATTGAATGATGAATACCCTATGATAACACCCTTTGTGAAAGAAGATAATGAAGAAACACAAAAGTTGTGTGTAGAAATGTATGACCATAATTATTCCCTAGATAAAATAGGCAAATTAATGGGAATAAAAAGTAGAACAAGGATTACTAAATATCTTCAATTAGCAGGAATTTATAGAAAAATTGGACAATGCACACAGGAGGAAAAAGAACTAGCATTAGATTTATATCAGCAAGAAAAGTCACTTTCAGAAGTAGAAGAATATACTAAGATTTGCGCACAATCTCTTGCAGATTATTTGAGAGATAAAGGAATATTACGGAGACAAAAAAAGTTTAAACAAGTTTGTAACGAGAAAGAAATAGAACAAATTGTCTCAATGTATAAACAAGGCTTTAGTTTTAATGAAATTGAACAAGTTACAGGAGTAACTCAACGTGTTTTTTATAAAATATTGAATAAGCATAATTTAGTAGAGAAGAAAAAAGTTGGTGCTCCTCGAAAATATAGCTCTGAAATTAGAGAAAAATGTATAAAAATGCGACAAGAAGGTAAAACTTATGTTGAAATTCAGTCCATTATGAATATATCAACAACAACAATAAAGAATTGGTGTAAAGAAAAAAAGACTCCCAAAATTTAAGAGGTGGGGAATTGATTTTGGGTTGGGGAGAAGGATACACCGTTGTGGTGGAGGGCGCTGGATTTCAAGTAAAAAGTAACAGTGCGATTCGTTCGCTAGAAACTAGGTTT
>CAYLKB010000145.1:2385-3489 GCA_964384165.1 uncultured Methanosarcinales archaeon | reverse complement strand
CTACGTGGGTACTAAAATTGCGAAGCGTTACGGTGAGTATTCAGAAAGGCGAGCGGAGAAGAAGCGTGGCGAGGAGTTTGTCGGTATCCGTCGTGGAGCACTTGCGGGTGGGGAAGAGGACGATCTTGAGTCGTTCGCAAAGATGCAGTCGGCGCTTGAGAAAGATGAACGGGAAACGAAAAAACGCAACATTAAGAAAGCAGCAATAGTGGGCGGTACCGCCGTTGCGGCAGGCGGGGGGGTTGGTCTCACGTACGGTCTTACAGGTGCAGATGATTGGATGCATCAGAACGTAGATAAGAACATACGTGACGGTCTAGAGTCCGCAAAAGAAGGAAAGGTGGCCGCAGGAGATAAAGCTCCTAATTCAGAAATATCAGTTGAGGAGCCGAACAACGAGTCCAATACTCGTGATCGAGTTACGTCAGGTTCTGAAGGCGTCGCTACTACCGAGGAGGTTGCGGAATCGAACGAGGCTACGAATAAGGAGTCCGGCTCAAATATCGCAACACCTGCAGAGGCTGCGGAATCGGATGATGCACATAAACCGGTTGGCGCTAGCGAAACAGAGTGGCAACAGCGCAGGCGTCCGGGCGTGTATGTAGTGCCTGACGCTAAGGATGCAGGCCAAGACTATCTCGGGGGTGGCGTTGGAGAAGATCATCTCTTAGACAGTAGCGAACCGGTAGAAGGCGAAGAACAAGCCGCTGTCGATTTTGCAGAAAAGGGCGCAGTGAAGATTGAAGGTACCTACGAGAAGGGTGATAGTATCTGGCGCGTGATTGAGCGACATGTAGATAGCGAGTATCCAAATCTCTCCGAGGCGGAGCGCACGTACGTGATCGATAAGCTCAAGGACGAGGTTGTCGCGCGAGTAGAGGCTAGCGACGAGGCCTTTATGAAGCAGGCAGGTATACATGGAGGAGACGCCGGCAATGTGCGCTTGGGTGAATCCTACTCGCTTTCTTTTGAGAGTGCAGAAGTCGAAGAAGCGGTACGTGAAGCCCAAGGACTCAGCGAAGCACAGAAGACATCTATAGAGAGCTATGAGTCACCGCAGAGCGATCGGGCTAGCGGTGGAGAGGTAGGTGTACGTGAGGTGCC
>CAYLKB010000145.1:0-2375 GCA_964384165.1 uncultured Methanosarcinales archaeon | reverse complement strand
CGGCGGGACAAGATGCGGTAAAGGGTACCGATGAACTTTCGCGAATTGTGTCGGAGTCGGATTTTGATGCGGAGGCGTGGCAGAGACTCTCCGAGATCAAGAAGGACGAGGCGTTCATGTCACGCATCGGCGGAGAGAGTGGCCCCAACTGGCATAGGATACGTGCGTACTGGGGCGTGATCAAGGACATACCGATAGAAGAGATAACCGACAAGAACCCAGGTATCACGTACAAAGAGGGTGGACTCTACAATATAGGTGGCGAGTATCGTTCGCTTAGTCCGGATGCCGAGTATGTGATACAGAGGGTGTTCTTGGCATTCAAGGGCGCGTATCCCAATCATCCTGCATTGATTCCTGACCCAGTGCGCCCGAGCTTCACTATGGGTGATGCGCTCAAGCAAATACTCAGCGAGCAAGCTTCTGCGGACAGTATCCAGACTGAGGGTGTGCAGGGTGCTCCACGTGCGGAGGCATCGACTGAGGAGTCATCGCGCCCAGAAGCTCCTCAGCCAGAGCAAACGGTGCCGCAAGAACAGACAACTGAGGGTCCGGACAGTAGCGCGACACCCGAGGGAGAGCAAGGCAACACATTGCGGGGTGGCTTTGAGCAAGACCCACTCAAACCTAGTGAGATTGTGCGCGTACTCGGACTTGAAGCAAAACCTCGTGTAAGTGTGATGGTTTCACACCTTCAAAAGGACCCGGCAGGGAGCGTTTTTGACAATGCTATCTTGCGGTATAGTTCGGGTGAATGGAAGGGACGTATTGAAGGACTGCTCGCGGCGCTCGAAGAACGCGATATACAGCCACCCACGACCGAAGCGGAAAAAGCGATGCCGTTTCTTGAGTATGTCAACAAGAAACTCCAAGCGCAGGTGCCATCGTCTGAGGCGCAACCAGAAGTACCGGCTCCTGAGCAACCGCCGACACCCAATGCGTCACGTGACTCGGGTTCACTTCTAGAAGGACAACCAAAGCCATCTGAGGACGAGGTGGCTCGTGTAGTGGCAGAAGGTCAAGCCGACATCGGTCTGACGGGCGCGCATCCGACCCCAGGTGCAACCGCTCGATTCGAAGGCAATACAGGCATCGCAGTAGGTGTCGTTGAAAAAACGCCGACAGTAACGACCAAGATCGACGTTGGGCCACGTGCTTTTCAGCAAGGTGTGCATGATGCAAGATTTGATTTGCAGCAAGGCTTCGGTGATGCACGTTTCTTGGACGAAGATCTTGAAAGTTTCAAACGGATACCGAGTACCGTCGCAGATATACTGAGGGATCCACCTACAGCACAGACGCTCGCTGAGATCCGTAGCGTAGGTCTTGATCCCGACAAGGTGATACATTTCATGCGAGAGTTTGTGCAACAGCCCTACGAAGATGTGCCTCCGCAGCGTGGCGCCCCGTCACGGTTCGGCTACTACATTGAGGACAAGGCCACAAACCCCGGTCAAACAGCATACGAGTATGTGTTGGCAAAGAATCGGGCCGAAGCTGATATGCGTATCAATCCTGAAAAATACAATGCGGCAATGAAAAAATTGCCGAAGGGGGCGACTTTTGAGTGGCCGAAGAAGAAGTAATGTATAATAAAAGCGTATGACAGACGAAACACCAAACTACGAACAACTCTTCGATCGATTTCTCGACGCGTTTGACTTCGACGATATACCCGAGGACGAGCGCGCGGACTTCTTCTCCGAGATAGGCGACGTCCTGGTGGAGGGGATCCTCACCGAGGCGGCACTCGCACTTCCCGATGAGTACCAAGAAGAGCTCGAAGCTCTCATAGGCGAGGTCGATGTCGCTCACACGCCCGAAGAGACAATCGACGCACAGGAGCGACTCTTTGTCTTCCTCGAAGAGCATGTCCCTGGCTTCACGGACATTGTCGCTACGCAGGGTGCGGAGCTTATCGAGAGTTACCAGGCCACCAAGGAGGAGTACGGCGTACTCGACGACGACACATCAGGAGCCGCAGGTGATGCCAGTGAGGATGAATCGCTCGACGAAGAAGAGCCCGAGGACACCGAAGACTCTTTCGACGACAAGGAGCGCGAGTAGTTGCGACTAGCGCGCAGAAGGAGCGAGTATGCTGCGTTGTGAATCTGCGCCGCCAACGTTCATACTTGCTTGTTGACCAAATATAGGGATTTACGAAATCCATATATTTCATGTTGTCTGTTCGCTATTTCGTGTCCACAATAGCAAATGCGTGGCGTAGACCGTAGAACATTACGACCGCGAGTATAAGCCAAAGGTACTCAAGCGAGACTATGGCGAGTGCGGCCGTACCCGCAAGGAGTGCGATGAGCCACGCGAGCGGTCGGAGCATACGGAAGACGCTGATTGTATCGGTGTCGCTTCCCGCG
>CAYLKB010000144.1:0-3492 GCA_964384165.1 uncultured Methanosarcinales archaeon | reverse complement strand
TTTTCTTTATAGTCAAATTAAAGGGTGGTATTTTCTTTATGTATAGGCGATTTTAAGGTCCGATTACATCTAAATGTTCGAGCTTATTTCAACTTTATTTTTTTTTTAATAAAACTATAGAATTTTTGTGATAATTAATTCTTAATATTGTAATATTTAATATTTATGTATAAATTATATATTATATTCTCATTGAATAATTTTTATTTATTTATCTATTTTATTTCGATATGATAAAAAAATATTATTTATATTCTAATTTAAAAAACAGTAATTAATATTATTTTTTTTAAAAAAATAAATAAATAATTTTAAAAAGAATAATGAATTTTTAAAAAAATAAATAAATAATTTTAAAAAGAATAATGAATTTTTAAAAAAATAAATAAATAACGAAAAAAAGAATTTATTATTATGGATTATTATTTTCATTATTATTTTGAATGAAACTATAAAAACCTTTTTGACCTAGAGGAGAGTACGATAACCTTTCATTATCTACTAATTCTGCAAGGAAATTATCCCAAACAGAAACAGAAGGCCTATATTTCGAATTAAAAAATTTCATTCTGGGCTCGGAAAAATAAAAACCTGTAGAACCGTAGAAATTTCGCATCTTATTTTCGATTGTATTTTTTTTTTCTTGACTTAGACTTATTATATGATCTTCATTGATAATTTCAATATTATTATCATTATCGATCGAATTTTCCTCAATTCTACCAGATCCAGTTAATTGATGATGATTATTTTCATTATACTGTGACGAAACTTCAGGAAATGAAAATGATGATGATGATGCTCTTGATGATGAAATTGAATTATTATTATCATTTTCTATGTTATTATTACCTTCATCATCACCAATATTATTATCATAAGAATAAAAATAAGAATTTGAATTTGAATATATCATCTGATTATTATCATTACAAGAATCTATTTCTTCACCTCCTATCTCTGAATCTTGATTTTCGTCAATTCGGTTATATGGAATATTATTTTGATCATTTTCCGTGATTATTTGATTATTTCTTTGTCTTTCAATAACGACTTCAACATTTCTTCTTATAATTCGAGAAGACAAAGGTGTTGATTCTACATTTCGAATAATTGTATTATTTTCGTCAATACTATTTCTTTGGTTAATTTGAAACGTAGAAACTGTCGATGCGATTTCATTTGGAGTATGGGCATGAAGAACATTGTTAATATTATTATTTTCATCATTATCGTTATCGCCATTATCATCATTATTATTATCGACGAAAGGGAGTCGTAAATTTTCTTGTGAATCTAAGATCACCAATTCGATATAAATTCTTTGTTGGTTTTCTGTCAGATGATCGTATCCAAATTTTCTCAAGTATGCAAAACGTTGATTAGAGCCAAACTGAGACGGATTCCAAGTTTGAGCAAGTCGCATATAATACAACTGTTCGACATTATTCAGATTTTTGCATTTGTTTCTTATCATAATATTATTTCTGCAGAATTTGAAACTATAAGCAAAATTATTTTCTATCAAAGTATAGATATTTGATCGACCGTTATAAGTAATTAATCCATGACCCAATCTTATTTTTTCATCTTCATCCCAAAGTACACGCCGAGAATCGATTATCAATGATGTAAGACGGGGCAATGGCAATTCTCCCAATTCACGCAATAATCCTTTTTTTGTTTTCAATCTGGGAATAATATCTGTATCTGGCAAATTTATTCTCACAGTCTCGCAGGCTTGATGTCTTCTCCTGTTTTCATCGTTGAAAATATAACCGATTGTCATTCTTTTTTCCATCGCAACAATTCTCAATAGAGAGATGACTTCTACCTGGTTCATGTCGAATCTTCTCACTGCAAAAAATAAAAACGATTTATAATGAAAATATTTATCTTCTTCACTCATGTTATCAATGGAAAAACACTGCAAAGCAAAATTTGTGAAATCGAGAGTTCTCAAATGTCTTGCCGGAACAGAACTGTCTATGATATTTCCATTAATAGAATATCTTATTCGATAATTATTTGATTTGAAATCTTCTCCGTATTGAAACAAAACTGCATGAAAAGCGTCGATTTTTCTATCAAATCCAACAGAAAATAATCTTCTAAACATATCCTTTTCTTTTTCATTCATTATTTCATTTTTCATAATCAATTTTAACAACGATTTTTTTTTTTCAGTGGGAGGAATTTGCATATTATCGAAAATAGTAGAATCAAAAAGATATAATTCATCGTTGATCAACTCGGGAAAAATACTAGCACATGCACTAGGCAAAATATGTAGATTTTTTGAACCTTTGTAAAAACAATTGATAAGCAGTATTTCGTATAACATACAATCAAACAAGTCTTCAATATTTCTAGCCTTCATTTTGTCCAATAAAATTCGAGCATTATTTGCTATAACTTTCAACAACGGACCTGTTTTACAAACATAAATTTCGTTATTTGTTTCGAGTATATTTTGTAAAGTATTGAAACCTTCATCGATCGATCCATAAGGCAATCTTAATTCCAATCTATAAGGAAAAGTATGTTCAAAGGAAGTCATCAAATTTTTTTCGAAATCCAACAATTTTTTTTTTTCATTTTCCAGTAATCTCAAACGACCTGCTAATTTGAAATCATTTAATTCTTGTTGCATAACTGCGGCCGTATATGAAGGATAATAATTTCTTAGTTTAGGGCCAGCCAATAAATCTTCAATGGAAGTATAAAAATTCCGTTTTTGGTAAATATTCGAAGTGTAAATATATTTATCATGAGCAATCTTTCTTATATATTTCATGTTAGAATTTGCCATAGTTTTCCAAAAAAACAAAAAATAATTCGGGAGTATATTTAACTGTGTAAAAAAAGACTCTGTCATGAATACGCAATGATCCGGATAAGCCACTCCTATACTAATATCTACTTTAGCAGTTCTAAAATTATCGATAACGAAAATTCTATTTATTTCATCAAATATCTCTCTTCGGTCTATTTTTGCAGTAGACAATTTGTTTCCGTAGGTCTCGATAAAAATAAAATCAGAGGAATGCCTAGTTTGACTATTAAAATTTGCAAAAAATTCATCTAAAGACGTCAAACAAACTTGTCCACTAATTTTTTTAGTATCTTCTTCTACTTTGAAAGTTTTTCTAGAATTCATATTATTAACAGTAAAATTTCTCATTTGAAGCCAACTTTTTATCTTATTATATAAATAATTATATTTTTCCTGTTCTGTGCCTATATATATAGAATCAACGAAAACATAATAAAAGTTAATTACTCCGATGGTAGAATTTATGTATCCGATTTTGAAATTGAGCAATTTTTTAATTGGTATACTTAAAGCAAGATGATGATTTTGAAATAATTCAGTATTGTTCATTATCTTAGAATTTGAAATCGTGAGATCGACTTTTAAAATTAGAGATTTGGAAATTATTGAACCAACTTGAGAAAAAGATACTTGTCCAAAAAGAGCATCGATATCAT
>CAYLKB010000143.1:0-3492 GCA_964384165.1 uncultured Methanosarcinales archaeon | reverse complement strand
TAAACATAGCATTAATTCCGTCAATGTTGCTCTGTCCAATAAAACCTCCCCAGGCAGATAAAGCATAGCCTATTCTATTGACTATGAGAGATATATAAATAGTATGCAAGGATTTTAAGGGCAAGCCTTGATCACGCAACAGTTTTAATAAGTAAAAGCGCTGGTTACACTGCGATAAGATTTTTTCAACGTGAAGATTAAAATTCATTTTGTCATCGATATGGACACCAAGTAATTTAAAATCATGGACCAATTCGATGTCACTAAAATCAACAATACGGATAATTTTACCATGCCTGTTTCTACATAAAATCGCTTCCTTAGTTTTCAAAACATTGATAAACAATTTGTTGATACCAGCCCATCGAAAAGCATTATTTCTCTCATCCCTAATCGACTTATCGGAATGCTCAGGTACAAGGTAAGTCATATCATCTGCGTATTTTATCAGTTCGTTCATATCAGAAATGGGACGAAGGTCAGAACCCATGATAGCAAAGAGAAAAGGTCCAAGGGCGGATCCTTGAACTATGCCCCTGTTTATAGATATCTTACTAGATAGTTTCCCATTGACCTTGACAATCTGTGAACGGTGGGTTAGGAAGGAAATAATCCAGTTTTTAATAGGAGGAGGTATGTTGTTGAAGAGCTGTTGCACATCGATGAACTTGCCACCTGGAAGACAATGAAACCGGGGTTTCCAGCTTCCGTGGTATTCGACGTCACAGGTGACAAACAGCTCTTCAGGAGAATTGCGAAATGCTTGACTTAAACTACTCATTTCACAGACCGGATCGCCATCTTTCAAATAGAACAAGAACATTACTACAGTACGAGGCAAGATTTTATAAAAAGTGAAAATTAAGACACAATTTAAAGACAACCGATGCATTGGATGATCCGTTTTCTTGTATTTCGCATTTGTTCATTTATCGGAAGTGACGTCATCGTTGTTTCTACTGCTAGATAGCATCGTAGGCTGTTAAAAATGGCGGATTCTGAAATGATTCTGAAAGAACGCCCCCGATGTGATATACTTTTCCATTGTGACTTTTCGTCTACCGTGCACCGCTTTGTTGTAATTTGCAATTGTTCATATACCGGAAGTGACGTCGTCGCTGTTTGAGCAATTCAGAATTGCCATAGCATCTTATAAGTTAAAAATTCTGGAAGCCCGGATGTGGATTCCTATTAGAAGGTAACATGGATCATCAAACACACTGTTTTCGAGAGGCGATTTTCATTTCGCTCCAAAATTATGACCCCCCAGTTTGACCCTTAGAAGTCATCGAATGTCGAAGGCATAGGTGGATTTGAGGTTTGGGGTATGGGTTCCTATTAGTGATAAATAGTAACCATGCATGGCTCTATCCAGCACAATTTGGCCAGAATACAAAGTGTGACAGACGACATACAACAGACAGGGCCGTAGCAATAGCTCATGCTACGCAATATAGCTTGCAGTACTAACATCGGTTGGCTAAAAACGAATATAATTTCAAAGATAAGCGAAGTGATGTATTAAATCAACACATTTCTAACCGAAAACTTCGAGTTCCATTGTCACAGACATGTCACCATCAGCATCTTGTGACAGATAAACTCCAGCGTTTTGTTGACTGGCGTTGACAATAGTTAGACATGATGATTTGTTATTGTGAACAACGACATGTGTGCCACCGTATTTCTCATTTACAGCATTACCGTTATAAATCTGTGTAGGCATTTCAGCACCCATTCGCCGAGATCGAAAGAAACCCCAACGCGAGTTGGCAACAGTTCCATTATATGGAGCACACAACGTAGCGTTGTGACCAAGTAATACCAGTGTTATTCCTTGAAAACTTTCTTTGCCTATAAAAAATATTTGTTTACACGTCCATGATTCAAGAAGACCTGCACAAACTGCCGTTATTTATTGCAAATACTTTCGCTGCTTTTTTTACCTGATACGCAGTTGGCAAAAAAACAAAAATATCAAATATCTTATGTGAACAACCATTTTGTTCAAATATTAAGGTGCAAATGTTAGTAGAATATCGCTGTGTCTTAGACAGCGTAACGGCTACCGAAGAGTGCGTTAACTAAAGTGTAGAAGACGGTTTCGGTCCACCTGCCTAGTAAGCGAGATAAATAACTCCGTGGGGAATAGCACTTGGCTCGCCGTGCTCTCCATAGGCGTAAACATCGTGGGTGCTGCCGGCCCGAGACCTGACAACTTTTAAGTTGCCGGATATCCCTATGCCACAAGCCCGCAAACTTTTGGAGACGTAAATTAAAAAAATGTATATCAGTTGAACTCAATCAAATCAATGAAATATCAAGCAAAATTATATTTTGTCATCCAAAAACACCCGAATTTAGAAAGCATTCGTAACGTGCCAGAATGTGTTAGAACTCACCTGCAGCAATGTAGAAATTCAAACATTTTCCGGGGTAGAAACCCCCGGACCCCCGCACCAAAAGGCGGCCACGTCAGACGTGGCCAGGGACCGACGACCGCGTCTAACGCAGCCGTAGGGGGAGGTGAAAGGACGCAGAACCACCAACTGCTCTCGAGTATGGTAGATGTGCGAGATCTTGCCTCAAGGGCGGTATGCTCACAGAGATGACGGAAGTATCTAGTGACGTTAAGATGCGATTAGAGCGAGCGGTATTTTCCTAAAACTCAACACGAACCCGGTTTTCTTCTCGGATTGAGACATTCTTTTATTCTTAACAATATCGATACAGCGAAGAAATGAGTGATTCCACAGACTCGAAGAATTGAATGAAATTGTCCCACGGACTCGTCCGATTCCCATTTCCTCCAACTGACTGACTGACTGGCCAACTGACTAACTAACTGCTCTGGCTATCTCATACCGTTCTTTTATATCTAAATTCTTCCGACCAAACATCTCGAATACTCCATAGACTTTAACCTTATCTTGACTAGTAATATTATCACTATAGCTTCAGTGCTGATTCATTGCTGGTTCACTACTGATTGCTACTGCTGCTTACCTAGTACTTACCACCCCCTTAAAAAATTTTCACTCCTGTGAACAGTTCAAGACAACAACAAAAAACAACAATAAAAACAAATAAAAACAATAAGCAAGTCGAAAATGTCCAAGAGAAGTCAACGAACAAACAGTGTAACAACAACGACAAATAATAATAGAGTTTTAGTAGAAAGTCAAATAATTTGTTCTTATGCTAAATAGTGGGCCATTCCAGGTTTGTTAGAGTCGTATCCACTCCTCCGTAGATATGTTCAAAGCTAGTTCACGATCCAACATATCTGCTGAAGAGTCGTGGAAATTGGGGGCGTTCTTCCAGAATTCCAGTTTTAGCAGCCTACGACGCCATCTTGTGGTCGCATCATCGATGACGTCATTTCCGGTTCACGCCAAATGCTTAATAGCGTGGAAACGGTACTGGGTATGGCAAATTTTATTCTTTCCGACTAATAGGAAACCACATACGGGCGGAATTTAAAACTTTTAC
>CAYLKB010000142.1:0-3510 GCA_964384165.1 uncultured Methanosarcinales archaeon | reverse complement strand
AAGGCAATAGTTATTATTTTAGAAGATTGAGTTGAGGACTTTTGTCCCACAGCCAACTTTATTGAAGAAATAAAAACATTTTTATTATCTAGAACTTGACATTCTTTGCCTATATAAATCACATATTTTATCAAGTTGTTTTTTCTTATATCCAATATCTATGCATTTAACTAAGGTATGTTCATTTTCTATTCTTAAAGCATCATCTTGTCTATTCAAATACATTGGGAAAAATAATAAGAAATCACCAAAATCATTTCCATATACATTTTTCAACATATTAATCTTACCGGGCAATTTTTGAGCAACACCATTTAATTTTCCAGACTTAACTTCAACAGCATAAACCCTATTATCAAATCTAAAAATAAGATCATATTCTTGTTCAATTCCATCTCTTTGATTTCTAATAATAATCCCCTTATTTTTAGATAATTTAAACTTAAATCTCTCGTCAAAATAATCTATTTTACTCATACTAAAAACTTTAAGACCCTCAATTCCTAAAAGCCAATACCTAACATACCCCTCACCAATAGAACCTTTTAATGTTTCATTCTTTGACCCAATATTATTAAATACTACATAATTAAAAAAATCTTGATTAAATTCGGGTCGACTCTCTTCTAACAATTCAACAATACCCACTATAAATCATTAGTAATATTAATTTCTTTTTTAATTTAATGAAAGAATATAATCAATAATACCCATCTAATCCATACATTCTAAGCATTCCAATAGGAAGAAAATTATGTTCAACAAGCATATCAAGTTTTTCTCTTAATAATGGCTCTGACTCAACTCTTGTTCTTAAATTTATATATTCAGAATCATCTGGATTCTCATAGGTCTTTCTAGCAACCATCCCAAACTTTTGTGTTGATATAGCAATATCTTGTGCCATTTCAAGAAAACTTTTCGGCATATCCTCCTCAACAATTCTTTCAAGATTCCCATCAGCATCAGAATAAAAAAATGTTCTAAATTGTTTTGGAGTAGTTGGCATTTTATTATTTACAACAAATCTATCATATGCCCTAGCCAAAAAATATGGCATATTAGAAAATGTCTCAATTCCTTTTGCAAAACCCATTAATTCTTCTATTTTTTCATCACTCAAACTACTATCATCTACATAACCAAATTCAATATGTATATCCTCAGAACCACAATCATCTCTTGAAGTCTCAATTCCATTTCGATATCCCACTCTACCCAAACTTTGTATTTCTTTAGAATCATAAAATTTATGATTATAATCGCTTTTATTAACAGAATTATGAGAACCATATTTTATATGGGCACTACTACAAATCAATCCTAATTCAGTAAGTAATTTTTCATTAACCCTAACATCTCTTTCAAAATCAAACTTACTATACCATTTATCACAAAATCCTGGATTTTTAAATGTATAAATTAAAGCTCCATGAAGTAAAATATTATTTGCTAAATCCGGAGCAGAAAAACAATTTCCACCATGACCTTCTCCTAAATTACCTGGCATATGTGTATATGTTACAACTTTAGTCATCTGAAAATTTTAAAACAAATATAGATTTAAATATTTAATTAAGTGTAATATATAGCACTATTAAAAATAAATAAATTAAAGAGAACTTTGGTATTTTTGCAGAGCTACAGATAAACTTTCATTACCCTCAAGTCCAATTGAAGGGTCACTAACTGGTTTATAAATATCTGTGTTATCCAATATCTGACTAACTAAACCTCTCTCTCTTAAATCATCATTATTTGCATGCAAAAATTTGAGCAATCTATTATCTTTTTTAGCTGGGCTTTGTGATGAATCAAGATATGGTATTAAACTACCTATCCCATTTTGAGATAAATACTCAAGTGTCCAACCTTTCTCATCAGCTAAATATTTTGCTACTTCATCAGCATGTTCAGAATCATGTCTTAAAAGCCAATCATTATCAATTCTAACACCAGTTTGAAGTCTAACACCTTTTTGTGCAAGCACTTGAGATGCTCCTTGATTCCTATCTATTACAGCATAAACATTATCAATATATCCATCCAATTCTTGTATCTGGTCAAGCCATCCTCCTTTGCCCACAATACTAGATGCTTTTGTAACTAAATCAACAATATGTAATACTTTTTTACCTTTAATATTTCTAGGAGAATAAGTATCACCATCAGGCGTTATAACAATAGGATTTGAACTATCTTGTGGTTTGTATAAAAACATAACTGGTTTATCAGTAAGCTCAGCAAGACCAATCGCAAATGGCCAATCTCTAGTTCTTCCTCCTGAAATTATATCAACATCATTCAAATCTAAAGCATTTTTAACATCAGACATAGAATTAAAAAATATCTCATTCTTTGAGTTCATTATACCTTTAATCCAATTACTCATACCTATTGGGTTCATCTCATATTTTTTGTAGTCATTTGCATGATTTCCGAGTAATTTTTCACCATTTATAAAAAAAGGAGTCATCACATCACCAGCAGTAATAATTACAGGCCTATCAAGAAATCTATAACAATGATCTCTAACATTCTCACTTAATCTTTCACTCATTCTCCTCTAGCCTCATTAAATACTCTGTTCATTTCATAAATAGCATCTTTTGGGTTTTGAGCTTTTAGACCATCACTACCCATATTTATCATACACCTATTTAAATCAATGCCCGATGCCAGAAAATTATCTAATTTTCCTCCCTGTCTTCCAAACCCTGGAACTAAAGCTAGTAATTTTGGATTATCTGTCATATTATCAACAATATATTTAAAAAGATTATTTCTTAAATTAAGAGCTTCAAGTAAATTATTATTATCCATGTCTTCAATTTCTAAAGTTCTATCAGGAGATTCTTCTTTGTAAAATCTAATAGCATCATCAAAATTATCTTCAGGCACATAAGCTGTAGCACCAAGCACAAACCCTGCAGTACCTGCTGAAATAGCTCTGTCAATATCTGATATATATCCCTTAAAATGATCTTTAATTGAAAGTAATACTCCTGGAAAAGACATAGCTCCCATTGAAATAGTTTCCATATCTAACTCATTTGCCGCTCTAATTGTAGCCTCAATATCTCCACTTGCAGGAGCTATAGTACATGCATTAAAATATTTGGAGTCATATCTCATTCCCTCAATATTAGTTGCTGAACCATCTGGATATTTTGCATCAAGTAATGCAATCAATCCATTTTCAATAGCTTTATCTGCAACTCGATTAAGCAAATCTTGTTTGCCTCTATAAAAATGAATATTAGGTTTAAATCCTAAAATCCCTGAATCATATTGAATCAAGTCTTCAACTTTTCTATCTTTCTCTTCATTTTTAGGATCAAGTCCTACAATTAAAATTGAATTCTGAGTATCTCTTAATCTAGTGAATCTATCATATAAACTTTCCATGTTATAAAATCATCAATAATAATATTATTTAAATATTTCTAAAATAATGGCTGTGGGACAAAAGTCTTAAACTTTTTTCCCAATCCAAAAAAGATTGTGCCA
>CAYLKB010000141.1:0-3536 GCA_964384165.1 uncultured Methanosarcinales archaeon | reverse complement strand
TTTTTAATATTATTATTGGGAGTTTTTATATCAATAATTAATGGAGACAATAGAGAAATTGAAAAAACAGGTAATACCTTATCTCAAAAACAATATGAAAGTATTTCTCTTGAAGTATATCACTTTCATGGAACTGACCAATGTGTATCTTGTATAGCTGTTGGTGATTTAGCAGAAAAAACTCTTAACACCTATTTTAAAGAAGAACTTGAAACAAGTAAAATAAAGTTTGCTCATATTAATGCAGAATTGCCTGAGAATTATGAACTTGCAAAAAAATATGGTGTGACAGGTTCTTCACTTTGGATTGGAACATATTTTGATGAAGAGTTTCACAAGGAAGAGAATACAAGAGTTTGGTATAAAATCAATAATGAACAAGATTTTATGACATACTTGAAAGGCGAACTTGAAAAGAGATTAAGAGAGGATTTAAGTTAAAATGGGTTTAATGGGATTTATGGAAGTTATGGGAACTAGTGATATTACTATTGTTGCATCATTTTTCATAGGTCTTATGATGGCAATAAGTCCTTGTCCACTTGCAACTAATATAACCGCAATTGCATTTATATCAAAGAATATAACTAATAAGTTTAAAACATTAATGATAGGACTTTCATATACTCTTGGAAGGATGTTTACTTATGTTTTAATTGCATCATCAATTGTTTATTTTGGTTTAAATACACAATCAATCTCCTTTTTTTTGCAAAAATATGGTGAGATGATAATTGGCCCA
This sequence comes from uncultured Methanosarcinales archaeon, assembly GCA_964384165.1. GTDB lineage: Archaea > Nanobdellota > Nanobdellia > Woesearchaeales > UBA583 > UBA583. The sequence goes on along the minus strand of CAYLKB010000141.1, from coordinate 2,794 downwards.
TTAATGATTTTAATTAGTCTTGTCTTATTGCAGGTTATTAGATTTGATTTTATCAAAAGTAAATCTAAAACTCTTGAAAATTTAAAATTAAAATTATCTGAAAAAGGCTATATTGGAAGCTTCTTCTTAGGAGTTTTATTTGCTCTTGCGTTTTGTCCATTTAGTGCAGTTTTATTTTTTGGTATGTTAATACCTCTTGCTTTAAGAGCTGGGGATGGAATAATAATTCCTGCTATATTCTCATTTGCAACAGGACTTCCAGTGATAATTATGTCTATAATACTTGTATATAGTGTTTCAAGTTTAGGTAAAGTTATGAATAAAATCCAGACATTTGAAAAATATACAAGAATTATTGTAGGAATTGTTTTTATGATTGTTGGGTTTTATTATTTAACTAAATTATTTGGAGGTTTAAATTAAAATGACACATAATCATAATTACAAACACACACATACAAAGTTAGGTTGGACAATTATATTTAATATTATAATTACAGTAGTTGAGTATATTGGAGGAATTATGTCAGGTAGCTTGGCATTGTTATCAGATGCAGGCCATAATCTCTCAGATGTATTGTCTTTAATACTTGGGTTTTTTGGAGAAAAAGTTTCAGATAAACCTACTAATAATAAACATACATTTGGATACAAAAGATTTGAATTAATTACTTCAATTATTAATGCTCTATCTTTATTATTTATTGGTTTTTATATTATTTATGAAAGTTTTCAAAGATTTTCAAACCCTGAGCCTATTATTTTGTCAATTATGATAGGAGTAGGATTTATTGGTTTATTGGGAAATTTCTTATCAATATTTGTATTAAATAATGAAAAAGATAAAAATATGAATATGAAAGCGGCATATCTTCATTTATTCTATGATACTATATCTTCAGTTTTTGTAATAATTTCAGGAGTTATAATTTATTTTACTAACCTTTATATTTTTGATATAATTGTTAGTTTTGTAATTGCACTTATGATTTTTTGGAGTAGTTTTGGAATTTTGAAAACATCATTTCATTTGATTATGCAAGGAGTTCCAGAAAATATAGATATTGAAAAAGTCAAAAATAGAATTGATTCAATTCCTGAAATTGAGAGTATTCATAATTTAAATATTTGGGGGATTAATTCAAATGAAAATTATTTATCTTGTCATATTTGTTCAAATACAAAAAACAATGATAAATTGATAAAAGAATTAAATAAAATATTGCATGATGAATTTGATATCGAAAATACATCAATTCAAATTGAAAAAAGTAATTTATGTGAAAAAGAAGATTAAAATTAAAAATGGAAAAAGAAAATTTTTTAAATAAAATAAAAGAAGAGATGGGAGGAAATATTCCTGAGCCAATAAAAAATTTGGCTGAAATTGATTTAGATTTTTTAAAATCTCATCTTGCTCAAAAAAAAGATGCATATTCAGGAGATAAGCTTGACATGAAAACAAAAGCATTAGTTGCATTAGGTGTGGGAATTGCACTTGATTCTTCATCTTGTATATTAAATAATGTTAAAGCTGCAAGAAAATTTGGAGCTTCAAAAGATGAAATTATGGGAGCATTTAAAGTTGCAAAATTTTCAAAATCTGCAACTATTTTATCAAATAGTAATCTAGCTTTTGAATGGTTAAAGGATAACATGAATTAAAAATGGAATTTAATTTAAAAAATAATTATAATATAAAAAAAAATTGTTTTGAGGTAAAAAAATGGTAGATATTTTTTATCCTCTTCAATGGATTGCAGATAGAATTACTTATGATTTATTTAATTTAGCCCAAGGAACTAATTTAGCAAATGCAGTAAATTTTATATTTTATGATGTAATGAAGATATTTGTATTACTATCAGTTATGATTTATTCAGTTTCTTATTTGAGAACTTATATAAATCCTGAAAATACAAGAAAAAGATTAGGTGGAAAAAATGGAATTTTATATCATTTTATTGCATCAGGTGTAGGAGTTATTAGTCCTTTTTGTTCTTGTTCTTCAATTCCATTATTTATTGGTTTTATTGAGGCAGGGGTTCCTTTAGGAATTACATTTTCATTTTTGATAACTTCGCCTCTTGTAAATGAAGCTGCTATTGCTGTTTTATGGGCAAGTTTTGGTTTTAAAGTTATGATGATGTATGTTATATCAGGAATTTTAATTGGAGTTATTGGGGGTATGATTATTCATTATTTAAAATTAGAAAAATATGTTGAAGATTTTGTATATAAAATTCACTCTAAACAACAATTAGAAGAGATTGAGCAAACTCAAAAACAAAGAAAAGATTTCGCATTAAATGAAGTAAAATCTATTGTTAAAAAAGTTTGGTTATATGTTCTAATAGGTGTAAGTATTGGTGGTTTTTTTCATGGATATCTACCAGAAGATTGGATAACTAATTATTTAGGTAAAGGTAATTTGTTTGCTGTACCTCTTGCAACACTAATTGGAGTGCCTTTGTATGCAAATGTTTTAGGCACTATCCCTATTGCAGAGAGTTTAATTGGAAAAGGCTTGCCAATAGGCACAGCGCTTGCTTTTTTAATGGCAGTAACTGCATTGTCTCTACCAGAGATGATTATATTAAAAAAAGTGTTGAAAACAAGATTAATTGTGATATTTGTAAGTATAGTTACAATTTCAATAATATTTACAGGATATTTGTTTAATATTTTAATTTAATTCATAAATATTCCTAATTAATTATCATAAGTGGAAAATAAAATATAAAGCTCCGTTCGGAGTTTAAAAGTTTTAAGCAGAATAAAATATATAAAGGTT
>CAYLKB010000140.1:0-3560 GCA_964384165.1 uncultured Methanosarcinales archaeon | reverse complement strand
AACCTCATATTTCCTATGGAAATTTATTTAAAAAATTAATTCCGGACAGAGCCAATATTTGAGAAAATTTATAAATTTTTAAAGCCTAATGGGATGTTTTTTGGAAGATGTAAGTCTATCTATGATTTTAAAGCTAAGAAAGGAAAGATTATTTCAGATAATTATTATTTATTAGATGGAAAGAAAGTTCATTTTTTTGATAAGAAATTTGCTTGTTTCTTGCTTAAAGATTTCCATGAAGTAAAATTGAGATATTCAAATTCTCAGCATCTCACATTACTATATGGAAAAGTGAAATCTGGTTTTTTAGAGTTTTATGCTATGAAGAAATAATTATCAGAAATATTAAAATTCATTAATTGTTTTTAGAATTTTGTCAATGTCTCTTTCGTGAGTTAGTTTTGTTCTTAATTCTTTTGCACCTTCAATTCCTTTAGTAAACCAAGATGCTTGTCTTGATATTTTTAGATTAATATTTCTAAATTCTCTTTTAGAAAGTTTTTTTACATATTTTTTAAATAATTCTTTTTGGATTTGTTTTTTGTCAAATTCAAGTAATTTCTTATGTTTGTTATAATAATTAAATCTTGTAAATATGTAGGGGTTTCCTATAGCTGCTCTTCCTATCATTAATGCGTCAGCATGAGAATATAAGTATTTGTCAATGTCAGTTTCATTTTTAATATCTCCGTTCCCAATAATTGGAATATTTGATTTTTCCCAAATTTCTTTTATAGCTTGCCAATTAGCATTGCCAGAGTATTTTTGCTCAGCTGTTCTGCCGTGAACTGCAATTAGAGAGGCTCCTGCATCTTCAATTTCTTTTGCAACTTCATTATATGTTGTTTTTTTGTATCCAAGTCTAATTTTTGCAGTAATTGGTTTGTCTATATATTTTACTAGTTTTTGTATTATTTTTCCAACATTTTTGGGGTCTTTTAGAAGCATTGAACCTGCATCGTTCTTAGTTACACAAGCCGATGGGCACCCAAAATTTACATCTATTATGTCTGCTTCATCTTTTACATATTCAGCAGCTTTTACAAATGTGTCAGGGTTTGAACCAAAGAGTTGGACAGAGTTTGTTATAAGGTTTCCTTTTTGATATCTGCTTTTGTATACTTTTCCTCTTATAAGTGCATCTATTGAGGTTAGTTCTGTTGTAGAATAAGATGCTCCTTGTTCTTCACATAATTCCCTAAATGCAATATCAGTTACATCATCCATTGGGGCTAGGACAAATGGGTTTTTTTTGATTAGCTTTTTTGGGTCTGCTTGTTTTGACATAAATTGTTATGTTGGCAAATATTTAAAAACATGATGAAATAGATTTTTTTATGGTTAAAAGAATTAATGTAGCAATTGATGGGCCCGTTGGATGTGGGAAAAGTACTACTGCAAAAGAGCTTGCTAAAAGACTTGATTATAATTTTCTTGATACTGGGGCTATGTATAGGGCAATTGGATATTATTTTCATGAAATTAAAAAAATTTTACCAACTGATTTGGCTGAGTCTGATTTTAAAGGACTTCAGATTGATTTTGATGAGGATAATAATATAATTCTTAATGGTGAAGTTATAGAAGATAGAATAAGGTCTGCAAATGCTGGAAAATTTGCTTCAGATTATGCTGTTATAGGGCTTGTTAGAAAATTCTTAGTTAAGAAACAAAAGGAAATAGTTTCAAAAAAAGGTTTTATTGCTGAAGGCAGGGATATTGGAAGTGTTGTTATACCTGATGCTGAACTTAAGATTTATCTTAATGCAAGTGTTGAAGAGAGAGCTAAAAGAAGACTTGCAGATTTTAAAGAAAAAGGATTTGAATATTCTTTAGAGGAAGTTGCAAGGCTTATTGAAGAGAGAGATTTTCAAGATATGAATAGAAAAGAATCTCCTCTTATTAAATGTGAGGATGCAATTGAGGTTGATACTTCTAATATGACAATTGAAGAGCAGGTAATAAGAATTTATAATTTTGTTATTGATAAAATAAATAATTAATTATCTAATAAATTTAATTTCTTGTAGATAGTGCTAATTCTAGGGATTGAGGTTGAGGTACTCTATTTTTAAGTTGTTTTCTATATAAATGATTTGGAATTGAATCATTTTCAATTAATCGTGAAACTCCAATAGGATCATAATGTTGGTATTTATGTCCAAATTGCATTTTATGAAAAGTTTGTTTATAGTTTTTGTAATCAATGTTAGGATTTCCATTGGATATTATAGCATATACTAAATAACAATCTCTAGCAGATCTTAAACCAAGTTTTGATTTTAATATTGGTGGTAACAAACTTATAAGATCGTCTCTTTTAGTTATTGAGAATCTAGGTAAAAAACTTTGTGGATTCTGGTTAATTTCATTATTTTTATTTGGAAATGTTGGATTTGTATATTCTACTTGATACATTATTGATACACCTAAATATTATTTATAGTATTAAATTGAAAGTATATAATGAATATAAATTTGTGTCGTAATATTGTGTACAAAAGAAATTGTTTGATAATAATTTTAATTTATTATATAATTTTCTTTGCAGAAATTTTTATCATCTTAAGATAACAACATATATAACTGAGAAAATAATGTTGATAGATAGATAGATAGATAGATAGATAGATAGATAGCACAATCTTTTATTTATTTACTTTAAATGCACTTAAACAAATATATTTGATTTTTTATAATAAGTTTTTAATAGATGACAATATTTTTTCACAATATGCTAAATTATTTAAATAATGTAAATGATAATTTATATATAGTTCAAAATGTACACAGATGAATTAAAAGAACTTGGTCTTACTGAAAATCAGTCAAAAATTTATATGCATCTTTTAACAAAGAAAGAACAGACTTCCTCAGAGATTGCAAAGTCTTTGGGATTGCATAGAGGTTATATTTCTGATACTTTAGAGAGGATGCAGGAAAAGGATGTTGTATCATCTTTTACTCAGGATACTAAGAAGTATTATAGAGCTGTTAATCCCGATGATTTGCTTAATCTTATGAGATTGAAATTAGAGAATTTTGAGAGTATAACTCCTAAGTTAATGGAACTGGCTCAAAATATGCAAAGTTTTAAGATAGATGTTTATAAAGGTAAAAAGGCTTTTAGAACTTTGCTTTCAGACATTATGTCTAATGTTATCTCTAGTGATGATGAGATATTATTTTTAGGGATTGATGAAAAAATGATTATTAGGGAAGTTGAGCCTTTTTATTTTAAGAAATTTATAAAAGATATGGAAAAAACTGAAGTTTCTGCAAGAGCTATTGTAAAAAGCGGTGTTGCAAGAATAAAATTTCCTAATATTGTCCATAAAGTTATAGATGAGAAAAATATTGGAAATGTTTTGCAAATTATGTATAAGGATAAAACTGCTTTTTTTATTAATGATGTATCAAATATAGTAATTATTATAGAGAATAATGAATTTACTTTAGGCTTTAAAAAACAGTTTGAGTTTTTGTAGTCTATGTCTAATTGAGTTTTTTTTTATTTATTAAAAGTATAAATGTTTTTTAATATGGTAATGACAGTAGAT
>CAYLKB010000139.1:2088-3758 GCA_964384165.1 uncultured Methanosarcinales archaeon | reverse complement strand
TTCCTTGAAGGTGATACATGAATGAATCACCAAAATCACTTATCCAAAAACTGTTGTCTCTTGTATCAATTGCAATACTCAAGATATTTCCTATCCCAGAGCTCATAGGATTAAATCCGTCTGTTTGATTGTCTCCTGAAGAATTAAAATGATATATAAACTCATCTGCTAATCCTCCTCCATCAATTATCCAAAAACTATTGTCTCTTGGGTCAAATGTTATTCCGTATGGCTCCACACTCCCTGCCCCACCAATCTCAAACCCATCTGTTTGGTTGTCTCCTGAAGAATTAAAATGATATACAAAAATATCATTACTATCAACTATCCAAAAACTGTTATCTCTTGTGTCAAATGTAATCCCAAAGGGATAATCTGATCCAACACCAATTGTTCCAAACCCATCACTTTGATTGTCTCCTGAAGAATTAAAATGATATATAAATGGGGTTGCAACACCATCAATTATCCAAAAGCTGTTATCTCTTGTGTCAAATGTCATATCAAAAGGAGTTGTTATCCCTGCTCCTGAAATCTCAAATCCATCAGTTTGATTGTCTCCTGAACTATTAACATGAAATAAAAAATCATCTTCAATTATCCCTTCATCAACCATCCAAAAACTGTTGTCTCTTGGGTCAAAAGCAATACCCACAACATTCCAAATAGGAATGTTAACAGTACTAAACCCATCACTCAAGTTACTTCCCAACTCTTTATAACTAAAAGGCAATGCTCCAAATGTTGTATTAATATTTGTATCTGGATTTGCCCCACTTACATTATATCTAGCTAAAGCACTAATTATTCCGCATTCTTGACCACTAATCCCTTGACAAATTACACTTGCATTTATTGTTAAATTATCATCACCATAAACCCATTCAAGACCATTATTTTCTGGATAAGTTATATTTACATCTAAAGTCCCAAATACACTAACAACTGTAAAATTCACATAAGTAGAATTCACATTATTACTTGTATCATTTATCCAGATTGTAACATTGTGTGGACCTTGTGGCCAAACCACATCAGTAATATTTTCTCCGCAACTTCCTAAAGTTATATTCGCTAAATTTGTATCATTTGTATACCAGATACTATCACAATTTTCTTCAACATAAGTGTAATTCACATCAGCATTATTATCAATTATAACACTATTATTTGTTGGTGTTACAATATCAATCGTGGGATATACTGTTTCAACATTAACCTCCCAAACTTCTGTTATATCTTCATTTCCTGCTTCATCTTTTACCCAAGAAAAATAATCATACTTCCCATCATCTAAACCTTCAGTTGCATTTTGTGATTGATTTATATAAAACGCCCATTTATCTGTGTCGTATTTATTTAGGTTTGACATATAAAGAATCTGAATTTCTTCATTAGATAAACTTCTATTATAAACTCTTACTTCGTCTATTATTCCATTAAAATAATAACTTCCCCCTAATCTTCCTATCTGAAAATTTTCTGAAGAAACTATACTCCCTGAATAAGAAGTTTCATTTGTGTTTTCTAATATTCCATCAACATAAAGTTTTATTGTTCCACTTGAATGTCCTTCTTTAACTGCAAATACATGGTGCCACATACCATCATTTACACTTTTTCCTTCTAGAACATAATCAGTACCACTGCTGAATCTTAATTTAAAAGAA
>CAYLKB010000139.1:1615-2078 GCA_964384165.1 uncultured Methanosarcinales archaeon | reverse complement strand
CTCAATTGAACAACTTCTGAATCATATCTATTCAATATTCCTTTGTTACCACTACAATCAAATCCACTTGATACATTTATCCATGCACCCATACTAAAATCTCCTTCGCCGAAATCAAATTGATCAGAACTATCAGAGATATAGACATAATCATTTCCATCAAAATCATAAGAATATCCATATTTTCCAAATAGATTGAGTGCAGGATCTCCACCAAATAATCCTGATTCATCATAAATACTAAGGTCTTTAATCAAGGATTCATTCTCCCCTAAACTAGAAACATTATCCATATTCATAAATAATACTAAACTATCATTCATAACACTATAATTTGTTCCATTCCAATTCCATTTAAATTCATCTAAATTTGCTTCAATAATTGAAACATTAATTTCTTGAGAAGTATTTGGATTACTACTTCCATTAACAGGAGTTGGAGGTTGTGTGAAATTTATATTTG
>CAYLKB010000139.1:0-1605 GCA_964384165.1 uncultured Methanosarcinales archaeon | reverse complement strand
GGGGCAGTTATATCTGCATTCATTGTAAAATTCACATATGTAAAATTCACATTATTATAAGTATCATTTATCCAGATTGTAACATTGTGTGGACCTTGTGGCCAAGCTAAATCAGTAATATTTTCTCCGCAACTTCCTAAAGTTATATTAACTAAATTTGTATCATTTGTATACCAGATACTATCACAATTTTCTTCAACATAAACATATTCTATATCTAAATAAGCATCTGTTTGAATAGTATTATTAATTGGACTTGTAATATTAATTTCTGGAAAAATTATATCTGCTGGTCCAATCAATTTAATCAATCTTTCATCAGTATCATTATCAGCAACATTTCCACTTCCATGCGAAGAATTAAACAATACATCAATTAAATAATTCTCAACACTCATTGAAGTTACATTTAATATCCAGCTCATATTCCAAACTTCTCCAGCACTTAAATTTCTATATGAGTTGTGTAAATTATTTTTTCCTTGTAAATGGTATAAAAATTTATCATCAAAATCCAAAATCCAAAAACTATTATCTCTTATATTTAAGGTAATTCCCCAAGAAAATCCTGCACCAGCATTATCAATCTTAAACCCATCACTCTCATTAGTATTACTTCCACTACCATCAGGGGTTAAGTGATAAACAAAATCATCAGCATTATCAGTGACCCATAAAGTGTTATCTCTCGGGTCAAATACAATTCCATATGCACCTGTGTCTGCTCCATCATCACTAATTTCAAATCCATCTGATAAATTATTACCTGAACGATTAAAGTGATAAACAAAATCATCACCATAATCCATTACCCATAAAGTGTTATCTCTCGGGTCAAATGAAATTTCATAAGGATTCGTAGATCCATATAAATTAATATAAAAACCATCAGACTGATTATCTCCTGAACTATTAATGTGATATATAAAATCATCAATACCATCAGTTATCCAGAAACTATTATCTGTTGAATCAAGTGTAATACCTAATGCCTGTAAAGACCCACTCTTATTAACATGAAACCCATCTGTTTGGTTGTCTCCAGAACTATTGAAATGATAAACAAAATCATCCTGATTATCAACTATCCAAAAACTATTATCCCTATAATCAAAAGTTACACCCCCTGCATTCCCAATTCCAGCACCACTAACATTAAACCCATCACTCAAATTAGTTCCCAACTCTTTATAACTAAACGGCAATGCTCCAAATGTTGTATTAATATTTGTATCAGGATTAGCTCCACTTACATTATATCTTGCTAAAGCAGAAACAACCCCACAACTTCCAGCTCCAACACAAGTAACGCTCGCACCTATAACTAATTCATCACCAAAATCATAACCAATTCCATCAATTGCAGGAGAAGTTATCTCTACATCTATTGTTCCATAAGGATCAAAAATATAATCAAATTCAACACTTCCATTAACCCTTAAATCAAAAACATCATGACTTTCATTTAATTCACTAAGATAAACTTTATACCAATTTTCACCACTAATATTCTCAAAACTAGCAATCAATTCATCACTATTTTCAGTATAAACACTAATTTTTGAACTCTCGTTAACACTTCTAGCATAAACAGTAATGTCTCTT
>CAYLKB010000138.1:0-3855 GCA_964384165.1 uncultured Methanosarcinales archaeon | reverse complement strand
GTAATACCCCATCATTTATGGTGGGGATAGCAATTCTTAGGATTTTTAATTTATTATGGCAAATAAGAAAAGAAAATTATCTACTGATGAAGTCATTATTAATTTAAACTAGAATTTTCATTAAACTTAAAAACAAAAGCATTACTTGAAGTTTTTTTAATAATATAATTTTTCTCTGCTAAAAATAATAAATCTGTTCTTGCAGTCTGATAAGCAACTTTATATGTCTCAGAGATTTCTTTAATTGTAAAAATTTTATTTCTTTCTTCCATAAATTCTTTCAATATCATTGCTTGTCTTAAATTTAAATTTAAATTTTTGTAAAAGTTTTTTGATACTTGTTCTTGTTCTTTTTGTTTTATTGTTATATATTCAATTAGATTATTTTGAGCTTCTTCAATACAATTAAGATTATACTTAATAAAATAAGTTAAATCCATTTCATCATATTCTGTATAAAGATAAGCTAAATCATATTTTTTTCTTGACCTTACTATAACTTTTGAAACTGACATATATTCAAATAACCAATAACCTTTTGATAGAACATACCAATAAAATATACTTCTTGCAGTCCTTCCATTGCCATCATTAAATGGATGAATATACCCAATTAAAAAATGTAATATTATTCCTTTTAAGATAGGATGAATAAAATTTTCATTTTCATCATTTGCAAATTTACATAATTCTTCAATAAGCTCAGGAATCTCTTTATAATTAGGTGGTATATGAGCAGTTGTATAAATATTTCCAACAACTACATCATTATTATCCCTATATCTCCCCTCATCATCTTCATTCTCTAAAGTTCCTTTACTAACCATATTTTGCACTTCTAAAATAAAATCTGCTGTTAATTTTGAGTTTTTTCTATCAATAATCATTTGCATAGTTTCATAATTATTTACAATCATTTTCTCAGATTTATTTTTTGGTTTTCTTCTTTCCCTAAGCATTTGTTTTGCAACTTTTCTTGTAGTTGAAGCTCCTTCAATAAGACTTGATGCAATTGCTTCTTCCATTAAAGAACTAACCATATATTTTTTCTCTAAATTTAATGATTTAGTTCGGCTTTCTATATTTCCAGCTAAATTTTTGTCAAAATTATGTAATTTTCTATTAAAATCTGAAAGAGGATTCAAATACATATCAATTAATTTAAATGGAATTCTTTCATATTTATCTGAACGCAACAATTTCATTAAAGTCCAAATATATTTTCTTGTTTGTTCTTCTTTAACTTTATATTTAATTTCAGAATAATAAAAGTAATCTTTATTAAATTTAAAAATTTCACCCATAAGGTTTTTTTGTTTAATAACATCTAAAACATTCTTTGAATCTTTTTCAAGAATTTCTTTCCAATTAACAGGTTTTTCAGGCAATTTCATTTTATCTACTAATTTAATAATAATTAGTAGGGATTAGTATTTAAACATTTCTACTAATCTTATAGGAATTAGTAGAGATTAGTTTTTATTATAAAAAGAACTTACTATTAAAGATAATTTATATCGTTTCAAGATTACCTCATCCTTTAGGGTGGGGCTTAACTTTAAACGATGACTAAAAATTAGTCTTGAAGAATTGCGTAATACCCCATCATTTATGGTGGGGATAGCAATTCTTAGGATTTTTAATTTATTAATAATATAGTCGCTTGAGAATAAGTTTTTCATTCAGTCATTCATTTTCATTCATTCGGGACACTTTAAGTAATTACTTAAAGAGTTTTGCGGTCTCTTCACTTAGCTTTGTGTAGTACAGCTATAAAGGTGTTCTTAGTAGTTAAGAACTTCTGCCAAAAGCACAATACTTACTAAATTCAATTTAGCAGAATATTGTTGAACTGCTAAAACCATTCCAATAGGAAGACTAATATTTTCATTTAAAACTATTAAATAAGGTGTTAGTTTCATAGCAAATAAAAAACCAACTCTACTTTTTTCTAATTAACTCTCAAACTTGGGTAATAGGGTTTATAATATATCTGTTATTATATTGAAGTAATACATTAACGTTATAATTCTTTAATGTATATAGTAATTAGAGTGGAACTAAATAAAGTAATAGAATTCATTAAAACACGAGATAAAAAACAGGTCATTAATACTTTCCATTCAAGTTTAAGATTAGAAGAAAGAAACTTAACATTAGATGTAATATATGGATTAGTTTTTGACAAAAAGGAGTAAAAATGGAAATAGAAAAATATAAAGTTACAGAAAATATTCAAAGATATCTAGAAGTTAGTGGTTTGGTATTTCATATAAAGGAAGAATTAGAATTTTTATATGATTCACTATTTAAAAAAATTGATTTTGTTATTACAGTAGTTATGGAATTAGGGTTATTTCATGTTAGTTATGAAGATAAGGTGATTATAGATATAGTTAAAGATAATTTAATTCCTACTCTTTCTAAAAATTTACAAGATGAATTTGAATTCATATATAATTCGAAAAGAGTTGATGTTATTGTTTTAAATAAGAAAAAACAATTAGAACTTGAGAGTGGAGAACAATTTTATTTATATCAGTTAGAAGATTCAAAAACTGGAGAAAAATATAATCTAAAAACAATTGTTTCTAATTTAGATAATGGTCAAACTTCTTCAATTAGATTAATTCCAGATTTAGGAAACAAACAATATTTCAAACCTTTTGGATTAATACTCCCTACTGAAACTTTTAATAGTATTATTATGGCCTTAAGTATAAAAAAAATGATAACTCCAAACGAGAATATTTTTAAAATATCAAAAGATTTAACTTTGGATGATGTTGATTCTTATAATAGTATTAATCCAGAAAATACAGAATTTGATAGAAGAATTATTGAATTAAATTTGATTTTTTTTCAAAATACTGGTTATTATATAGATGAATTTTTAAAAAATATATTAGAAATAAGTAATGATATAGATAAATTTGAAATTGCTTCTAATGAATATTTCAAAATCAATGAGGAATTTGAGGAGTTAATTTTTAAAACTAATTATCTTATAGAAAAAAGTTTTTTTAATAATATTCCTCTGCTTAAACTTTATTATGGGATTATTACTAAAAAATCTGGAGATTATTTAGATAATTGTTTTAAAATTTTAATTGCAGATGCAAAAAGATATCATAAAGATATTAAAAATATGGCTGATGCGTTTACTCAAAAGAATATTTCTGAAAAAATATTTGGGTTTATTCAAAAATTTAAAGAAAAAGTCCAGGAAAGTGAAATTAAAGAGGAGTGTGATAAACATTTAATTGAATGTAAAAAATTAAAGGAATCTTTTAATAAATTATGTGAGATTCATAAAAACTTTCTAGAAAAACATAATATTAAAATAAATTCTATTTTGGGAGAATATGGTTCAATGTATTTATTTTTGTTAAAAGATATTTTAGATAAACCTGAAGAAATTCCTTATGATATAACAGAAGATTCAAAAAATGAAGAAAATGATACAATAGAAATGATTCTTGAATATTTACCAGAAGAACTTCATAGTATATTTTGGTTTTTTCTTGCTTTTTCTTCAGCTTCCATAAAAGAATTCGATAAATCTTATAAAATTATTAACTCAAATTTAATTGAAAAAAATAATTCTTATGAAATAATGTTTTTTTGTGGGCAAATTCTTTCTTTAAATGAAGATAAAAATTATAAATCATATTTTAAAATTGCAAAAAAAATTAATAAAGAAAAATATACAGAGGATTTAAAAAAATTTCTTGAAAGTAAAAGTTAAATAAATAGACATTTATTTTGAGATAAATTTAGAAGAGAGTACATTTATTTTACTTATAACCCAAGTTTGACAGTTGAGTAAATAATAACTTCTATTTTTGTTCCAAA
>CAYLKB010000137.1:2904-3861 GCA_964384165.1 uncultured Methanosarcinales archaeon | reverse complement strand
ACAAGCGCGACGAATGCGGTCGGCATTTTCGCATAATAATAAAATATTTTCCTCTCCGTCAATTTCGGTAATTTTCAGTGCCTCTTCTCTGGTAATAGTACCACCATTGATAATACGTTCACCAAGCGCCCTTAACCATTGACTCAAATAATTATAATCATTAAGGAAGTGCGAATTTTGTTTTGATAATGGTTTTGTTGCCGTATTTACCACAATATGCCCTCTAACTGTAATTAATCTTGCATTATAACAGTTCTCGCTCACTGCTCAATGTATAAACATCAGAAATATTCTGGGATAACTCAATGACTTTATGGCGCAAAGAATCAGGGGAATGAACTTTGACTTTACCACCAAAACCCAAAATCCACCGTAACAAATCAAAATCATCTAAAGACCATATCGGTAGTGTCACCTGAAAACGATAAGGTTTGTCTTTATCTGTACTTTTTTCTAAAGTGTATAACTTTTGTAAGTTAGCATCATTTCCCAAATGAATACCATAACTAGCCGATAATAGTTTAGTTAATTTATTAAGAGATTTTTTTTGCTCTTTTATCTCTCTATGTTTGCCCATTTCTTGCTGAAGATAGAGTCGGTCTAAACGCTCAAATTTGATTAATTTATGCTGATTTCCTCCCTCATACTCAAAACCTAAATACCAAGCAAAATTATAAAAAACTATCTGTAATAACCAAACTGAAAAAGCGCCCTTCTCCTCTCCCTCAAACTTAGCACCATGAACTAATTTATTAAGTTTTACTAATTTTCTTTGTTCAATAATTTCCTGTACTTTTTCTGTTTGATTACTCAAACTTTGCGGAGAAAGATAAGCAGTATCTATCATTGAACGATTAGCTATAACTTTAACAGGGTAACTATAATCATAGTCAAAATGAGCTTTGTTCATTTTTTCTTGAAACTTATTATACAAGTCAATAGCAAGAGGATCATCGA
>CAYLKB010000137.1:0-2894 GCA_964384165.1 uncultured Methanosarcinales archaeon | reverse complement strand
ATATTTGTATTTTCTTTCTTCTTATTGAAAGCTTTTTTCATTTTCTCTGTAAATTTATCACACAATTCAATAGCAAGAGGATCATCAATATTTTGAGCTTGACTTTGTAAAATTTGATAAGTGTTAATTAGTTCTTCTTTAGAAAGAATACCAGTACCGAGAAAATAACCATTGCGCATAATTTTAGGTAAAATTTGATAAGGTTTAAGGATAAATTCAATATCTTTTCTAAATACATCTCGACGACTTTTTAAATTATATGTAAGAGAAGATAATGATTGATTTTCAAAAGTTAATAATTGAGCAGTAAAATTAGTTAGGTGTCCTGAAAATACTTGTTGTCTTTGTCTTTGATATTTATGGTTAATATTCGCTAACATATCTGGATCAAGTTCAGCACAAAAAGGATAAATAATCATTACCTTAATAGTATTTAAGATACGTTTAAAAGTATCTATATCAGAGGCATAATGACTTATGCAACTGTCAGGAGAAAAATTTATTTCATGAAGTAAACTATCATCGCTTTCTAAAGAAATATTATTAACCAAACCATAATTAATCAAAAACTGTAAATCTTTTTCAATAGCTAATTTATCGGCATAAATTTTTCCTTTTAATTTAGCCACGATGGCAGTGATTTCCGAGAGGGAATCATCAAAACTTACTGATTGATCGAAAATTTTTTGTAAAATATCAGGATAACTATATTGTAAATTACCTAAATCAGGATAATTAATCAAGAGAGAAATTAAGTGCATTAAACGCTCAAAATCAATTAATTTAGAATAGCGATGAATAGTAATATTATCATGGTTTTTACGATTAATAATACAGCGCCCGACACCGTTTATTTTCTTCTCGATAAATGCCAAATTATAATCTTTTGGTTGTTTAATTTCATTGATATGAATAAACCCTTCCGCAACATGGGGAGGAAATCTTTTTAACGATTCACTCATTCTCTCAATAATACCGTCTGGCACAGTGCGAGGGCGCTTTTTATTCCATTTTTTAGCGATTTCAATATCTAAATTTAAAAACCATCCTAACCACTCAATTCCCTTAACTTTAGCTTGAATTTTCCTTAAAAAATCCATGCGCCATGCCCTTTGAGCATTGGTAGCATCATAAATTACAGGTATCTTGTTATTGATTGAAAATTCAATTTGTTTAATAACTTCTACTTCAATTTCTAACCAATTTCCTTGTATAATTTCATCGCCATAAATTTGTTTTCTGATAGCATCAGGAGAAATAATTTGATAGTCACCAGTTTGAGAAATAAGTTGAGCAAAAGTTGATTTTCCAGCGCCCGGCACACCCATCAAAAAATGACATAACATAATTAATTAAAGATGATTAGCTATAGTATTTAAATTGACTAAAATTATTTTATTAAGAATATCAAACGGATTATTTTCTGACATTTTAGTTAATCTTTGCAAAATTTTAAACATTGCCCTTTCTAATTCTTCTGGGTTGTCAATATCTTTAATCCCAGTAATTTCATGAATGTAAAAATGTCGATCTTTGACATATTTATCAATTAATTTAATTCTTTTTAAAAAATCTTTATCATATTTTTGAGTGTATAGTATCAGTCTCATCATTATGGGAATATTTAGATAACTTATATGAGAATACTTTTCAGTAATTCTTGTATATATTTTGCCACCCTCATAGATTTTAACTTCCTCAATAATTCTCCTCTCAATATCTTTCATTCTTTGGTTAAAACAGGTAATTTCAGATGTAAATTGCTGTATGAGTAAATATTTTAATAAATTTTCTTGAAAAGCAATCAACCAAATAATAAAATCTGCATATTCTTTTTGTTTTAACTTAATACTTGCCTTAAAATAAACTTCTTGAAGTAAAGCAATAATCTTTTTTTGCCTTAATGAACCAAGTTCATTTCCTAAATTTTTCATTACTCGATCAGGATATTTATTTACCTGACTATAGGCTTGATTGAAATTAAAAGCAAGTCTTAATTTTCCGTAGAGAATAGCGTCAGCAATTTTAGGATGATAAAGCAAACTATTTTGCAGAGTTAATAATGCACCACTATAATTATAATTTTGTATTTGTTGAGAGATTATTTTTAAATCAATTTCTTTTTTTAAACCACTTAAATTAGTAGCAAAAACTCGTTTTTGATTAAGTTTCATTTGATCAGGATGACGCACCTGCCAAACATTACTATTAGGTGCATAACCAGCACTTTGTAAAATAGCCCAAGATGATTTCATAATGGGAGTACCAGAAGAAGCATTAAAGGCTAAAATATCCTCTTTTTGTTGTATTTTTTGAGCTAATTTAACTGCTTTTTTAGCCTCTTGTATTGCTAAACTTAAATTAATAGGATCATTGGATAAACCGTTCCTAACAGAAATTAATGTTATATGTTCACAAGAGTAATTTTCATTAAGCCAATCTCTAGTCAACTCCGCCTCTGTGAGTGTGTCTTCTGTATATAATAAAATAGCATTTTTGATTACTTTATTTTCCGTAGATAATTCTTTAATAAGAGTTACGATTGATCCCTCATCTCCATTTCTGGCAAATGGGTCTTGTTTCCCGACAAATGATAATAAGATTATGTTCATATTTAATTAAAAGTAAAGGATAAATTTTTAAGTTGAGCAATAACTTTATCTCTGGTATATTCTAAATTAAATGTTTTCAGTGCCTTTAAAAAAAGTGTTTTAATTTTCTCATTATATATTTTAAAACATCATCCCCTGAAGCATTTTGATCCGCTAATAAATACTTAACAACTTCTTCTTTTTTTAGACCTCTTAATTTGAGAAAATTTTTGCTCAATAATCTCCACAATCCCTATATCATCTATTGATCCCCTCTCCTATGGGAGCAGGGCGTTTTCATTC
>CAYLKB010000136.1:0-3907 GCA_964384165.1 uncultured Methanosarcinales archaeon | reverse complement strand
GTAATAACTCAGCTCCTGCTCCATCATTTACTATATGGAGTTTTGCAGCAGGATTGCTAATTCCAATACCTACATTACCTGCTGTAGTTATTCTTATACCTGATGCTGTATCTGACCATGGAACTATGGCTAAATTGCCAGTATTTTTAACTCCATTTGAGAATTGTATTACTTGGTCTCCTGCCATTGTTAAAGGATTAAATCCCCCATTTGAAGTGTAGGGAGAAAATCCTATGGCATGATTTTTATTTGATAAATATAATGGTAAGGCATTATCAGTATTGTCTCCTGACACATATAATTTAACTCTTGCTAAATTATTATCTTCACCAGTATTTGAGCCAATTACAATTTGAGTTTGTGAGTCATCTGTAAAAATTAATTTATTAATTCCGCTATAAGATACTGTTTTAGCTTTCCATAAATAATAATTGGAAGAAATATCGTCAGCTATAATAGTGCCATCAACTATCATAGGTGAGGTTATTGAATTTGGTTGGTTTTCATTAACATAAATGTCGTCTAAATCTTGAACTCCCGATCCATTGTCAATTTTCAAGTTTTTTGCAATAATTGTCCCATCAACTTCAAGTTCTGCTCTTGGTGTGTAAGTATTAATTCCAACATATCCTGTTCCTTGTATTACAGATAATCTATTTGCAACACCGAATTCATCAATGTAAAAATTGTCTGAGGAGTCTTTACCAATGCCCCATTTATTGTTAGCTCCATTGTAAAAGTCAATTGATGAATATGTCAGTCCATTTGATGTAATTCCTATAACTACATTTCCTGCAGTAGATTCTACAGATAATTGATTTAAAGGAGTTGTGTCTCCTACTCCAAAATTTCCTATTATATATGAATTTTGTGCTGGATTTCCTGAAATAATAGAATTAGTACCAACTCCTAAGTTGTTGTTAATATCAACATTTTGATGAAATCTAAAATCTCCTCCACTCTCATCAGAAGCAAATTCTCCAGGTCTTACATCTTCTGCATTATGCCAGACTCCATTTGTTTCTGCATTTATTACAGCAATGCTTAGTGAAATCAGTATTACTATGGTGAATATTTTATTCATAAATTATTTATAATCTTAATATTTTTTATTTATTGTTTATTACTATTTAGTGATTTTTATCTTAGAAATTTAGTAATTAAGTATGTATTAATTGTCCTTAGCCAGAAGTTCTTTTCTTCTTAATACTTCTTTTGTAGTAAACTTAAGCCGATAGTTAAGTGAGAGGGGACAGATAAAAAAATATTATTGTTGATGAATATAAATTATAATTTGAGGATTTTGATGAGTACTTAAGATATAAAAGATTTGAAATTTAGAATTTTATCTTTTTTGCTCAATTTTATAAATAATTAATATTGGATATTATTTATATGGATTTGTTATCATTATTTGTTAAGTCTTTGGTAATATTTACAATTGTAATTATTTCATCACTCCCATTATATATTACTGTAAACTTTCTAGGTGGAAATATTTCTATTTTTAAAGCTTTTTTTGTTATGGCAATTATTGCTTTTGCTTCTTTTTTAATTGAATTAGTTTTACATGCTTGGGGAGTTTTTTTATCTTGGATTGTTTTAATATTTGTTTTCAAATATATGTTTAATCTTTCTTGGTTTGGTTCTTTTGTTGTTTGGTTTTTATGGATTATAGTGGTATGGGTTTTTAGCTTGGTTTTTGGGTTATTTGGTTTTGAATATGAAAGAATTTCTTTATTTTTATAATTGTTAAGTAGTAAACTTTATTTGGTTGAGAGTTTATAAATAATTGCTTTATATGGTCTATTTTACGCGAAAAATTTATAAATGATGACTTTGGGTATTTTTTAGGTTCTAGAAACCTATTACTTAAATAGAAAATGGAAATGATAGTAGTAAAATCAAAAATTAAAGAAGTTTCCGGTAACTGCAATGTCTCAGGAGACTTTGCTGAAGCACTTAACAAAGCAGCTGTTGAACAGGTTAAAGCTGCTGCTAAAAGAGCTGAGGCTAATAATAGAAAAACAGTTCAGGCTAAAGATGTATTTATTGGAAAAGCAAAAGCTAAAACAATGCTTCTTGTTAAATCCAAAGTAAAAGATGTTGTAAAAGAGCAGAATGTTTCTGGAGATTTTGCAGAGTCTTTAAATGAGGTTTTAGTTCATTTAGTAGAACAAGCTTGTTTAAGAGCAGAAGCTAATGGTAGAAAAACTGTTGGTGCTAGAGACCTGTAAATTTATAGGTTTTTAAATTTAGAAAATTCTTTTATTTTTTCTATAATTATTAGAAAATCATTATTAGAAATGTTAGATAGTTTTTTATTATCTAATATTGTGTTTATATTTAGAGTAGTGTATATTTCTTTGGCAGAGTTTTTTGAAATATTAAAGTAATCTACAAATGAGAAGATAATTGCGTTTTTAGTTGTTCGTGTTTCTTTTTCATGTAGTAATTTAAAGAATTCTTGTATTTTGGTGGGTTTTGCATTTTTCTCAATTCTTACAAGGCATGATTTGACTTTAGCTTTAGGTAAAAACATTTTTCCGTCTATATCTTCAATTTTTTTTATTATAAAATATGAATTTAGAATGTGGTGCAATTTACTATTTTCATTTTTTAGAACTTCATCGTAAAATCTTTTTCCATGTATTAATATTGCGCAATTGAAATTTAAATAGATAAG
The DNA here is from genome assembly GCA_964384165.1 of uncultured Methanosarcinales archaeon. Taxonomy (GTDB): domain Archaea; phylum Nanobdellota; class Nanobdellia; order Woesearchaeales; family UBA583; genus UBA583. The sequence goes on along the minus strand of CAYLKB010000136.1, from coordinate 1,221 downwards.
TTTTTTGTATAGTGGTTCTGTAATAGAATATGGAATATTGGCAATGATTTTTGTAAAATTTAATGTTTCAATTATATTTAATGAATTGTCTAGAAAGTATTCGAAGTTTTCATTTCGGTTTTTTATTTCTTCTAAGTTATTTTTGAATTTCTCATCAATTTCTATTGAAATTAATTTTTTTGGATTATATTTTAAGATTTGTTTAGTTAGTGAGCAATTGCCAGGACCTATTTCTAGGATTATGTCATTTTTTGAAATTTTTGCAATATCGGTTTCTAATTTAAGCAATCTTTTGCTAGTAAGAAAGTGTTGGTCGAATTTTATAATTGTCATATATAATTATATATGTATTAGGATTTATTAAGTTTTGGGAGTGTTTATGTAATTTTAGGAGTGAATTTTTTTAATACTTGATATTTTGTAATTTTGATGTTTTAGATATATTATTTATTATATGGAATATATGCTATTTGGAATATGAAATTGAATTAATTATATCTCTGTAAAAGTCAGACTTGCACTTTTACTGAGTAGAAGTTAAGAACTTCTGCAGAGTACAATATTTTTAAAATATAATTTGTAAGTACTCTTAAGATATTAGTTAAACTTAAATTTAATTTAATTAATTTTTTATATTATGATATATATTTTGAAAAATAAAAATGCAATTACTGCTATTATTTCTATTCTTCTTTTAATGGCCGTAATTGTTGCAACTTTGTTTGTTTTTAGAGGTTGGTTTTATAATTATACTCAATCTACAATCAATGATGTAAGTGAGCTTACTATGCAAGAATCAGGTAAATCTATTGTTATTGATGATTTAATTGGACCTTTTTTATATATTATAAATAATGTTAATGATGATATAGATGTTAATTCTCTTACTATTGATGAAAATTTATGCAATATAACTATTTTATCTTATGGAATTAATGAGATAAATATTTCAAATTGTTTGGATGATGTTGGAGTTGTACTTGATGTCATGTTAGTTACTAAATATGGTGTTGTGCAAAGGTATTTTGTAAATTAAGGTAATTTCAATATTCTTCCGAGAATTAATTAATCAGTTGGTGAAAGTTCATTTGTTTCAATTTGGGATACAACAATTACAGGCCTTAATGTTGCTGATACTATTGAACTTCCATTACAAACGGATGGTTCTTATAACCCAAGTTTGACAGTTGAGTAAATAATAACTTCTATTTTTGTTCCAAA
>CAYLKB010000135.1:0-3938 GCA_964384165.1 uncultured Methanosarcinales archaeon | reverse complement strand
CTAACCTTTATATATTTTATTCTGCTTAAAACTTTTAAACTCCGAACGGAGCTGTTTTTTTGGATAATGCTTATATATATTGTGTTGTTTCTAATAAGTAATAGTTGATAAGTTTTGATTAAACTATGGTAAAAAGATATGAAACTGATTTTTTGAATGTTTATAATTTAGGTAGTAATTTATCATTGATATCATTTGCAGATAGATTATCAAGTTCTGAATTTGTTAAAAGAAATATATATGCAATACTTACTAATCTAGTTTGGAGGGAATCAGTTTCAGTTTCAAGGTCTAGAAAAACATATAAAAATGATAAGTGGCCTGTATGGTATAAGTATAGTGATTCATTAAGAGCACAAGATATTCTAATTGAGTCTGGTTATGTTATTAAAAGTAAAGGACATACAGGAGTTTCTACTAAACTTACTAGGACTGAACAATTGGAAAATTTATTAAAGAATATAAATTTTGAAGTGTATAAGCAGGATACAAATTCTCTTTATATCTTAACATTAGATAGAGAACCTATAGATGATAATTTAAACGAATTAAAAAATAAATTTACACTACCTGTAACATATGAGGTTTTGGATAATAGTAGAAAAAGTATTAATAGTCTTAATGATGAAAATTATCTTGGAGGAGTAAGTTTAGGGTTCAATAGAACAACTACTCTTTTTGATTTACAAAAATTTGTATCAAATGTTAATAGCAAGAGAAGTATATCAATGGCTGAGAATGTTTTTCTTACGGGAATGTTTTCATCTAAAGGTTCTGGTAGATTGTATTGCAGATATCCATCATATCAATATATTCCTAAAAAATTAAGAAGTCATTTAACAATTAATGGATTTGAAACTTCTGAAAATGATTTTGCAGGAATGCATGTTAATTTGTTATATTATATTTTAGGTAAACAAAACCCAAATATTGAAGACCCATACATAATAGTTACTGATGAACTTAAAATAACAGGAAATTTAGAACTTAGAGAAGCAATAAAGAAATTAATAATAATTGCTATTAATTGTGAATTTGATGAGCTTAAAACAAAAAAAGCTTTTACTTACAATAATTATAGTTTACTTAAAAAACTCAATGAAGCAGATATTAATATAGAACATGCATTTAATGTAGTTAAAAAGAATATGATGATAGATGATATAAAGAGTGACTTTGATATTCATAAGTTATTTTTTCATGAAAGCCAAATAATGCTTAATATAATGACTGCTCTAAGGCTAAATGGTATTGTTGGTCTTCCATTATTTGATGCTGTTATCTCAACCCCCCAACATCATTTAGATGTAGTAACTATTATGAATGAGGAATATCAAAGATATACCGGTTATAATATTAGTGTGAAGTAAAAATTTTGTTATTATAATACTGGAGTTATGATACTTTAAAAAATATTATTTATATCTTTTTTATATGAGACTTGCAACATATAATATGTTTTATGGAATTAATGGAAATTATTTTCATAATCATATCGGAGTTTTTGTTTTTTTGAGAAGTATGAATGATTTTGAAAGGGTTAAAAATTTTTCAAAATATTTGGGAAAAGTCTTTGAGATGATAGATGATATAAATTGTGATATCTTATGTCTTAATGAAGTTTTATATGATATGAACAAGGATATTATAGAATTGAATCTTAAGAAACTCGGGTTTATTACATTTTCTTGGGGAATTCCCAAAGGTTTTGTTTTTCCTCTTAGAAGAGCTACACTTGTTGCTGTTAAGAGTTTAGGCAATAGTCGAAATCTTGAATTGCCACATTCTGATAAAATTGGTGGTTGCGGAGATATTTGCTGTGTTGAGATTAAATATGAGAATTTTGCAGTTATTGGTTGCCATCTTGCATCTTCAAATTTTAATAACATGAAAAAAGACCAAATAAATGTATTATATAATTATGTTTCAGATTTTAAAGATAGTGGGTATAATGTTATTGTTATGGGAGATTTTAATTCAAGGCCTTCTCGAATAAAAGGGTTTTTAGAAAATTCAGGTTTGAAAATTGCAAAAGTTAATCATACTCATCCTAATATTTATGGACTTAATTTGTTTTATAAATCTCATATTGACCATATTTGTATGCCAAAAGAATGGGTTATTATTAATTCATTTACAGTAAAGGGAAATTCAGACCATCTTATGCTTGTTGCTGATGTAGAAGTTAAATAAATTTTTTATTTACTTGTTTGTTCTTTCATCTGGCATGTATTGCATATTTTTCTTTGAGATGGTTCCCCACATTTTGTGCAAAATGTAACAGTACTACCAAATTCTTCAAGAAATGAGTTTTTCAGAGAGTCTTGGGTTTCAAGATAAAAATTTACTATTGAGTTCTTTACTCCAGCATGTTTGTCTTCTAGCTCATTTAGCATGTCTGCAATATCATTTCTAAATGATTCTCTTGAGTATGGACATTGGTCGTAACCTACATCAAATCCTTTGAGGATTGTGTATAATCTTACTTCTTTTTCAGTGCATAAGTAAAGTGGTTTAACTCTTGGTACAAACATTTCACTGCCAACAACACCATTTTGAGGTCCTAGTCTTGTTAGAATTTTAAAATTGTTCTTGAATATGTTTAAAAGAATACTTTGAGCTTCATCATCTAGATTATGGCCAGTTACCAGCTTGTCAGCTTTAAGTTCTCTTGCTGATGTGTTAAGAGCGTTTCTTCTATATGTTCCGCAGATATTGCATGGCGAGATATTTTTCTTTTGTTCTTTTAAAATTGAAACTGATTCGTCAAGTGTTTTTGAAAATTTGTTTTTGTATGAGAAAATCTCTAGTTTTATTTCATGTTTATTGCAGAATTCTTTTAGAAAATCAAGAGTATTTTGTCTGTAACCTGATATTCCTTCATCAATAGCAATTGCAGTTATATTTTTTTCTGCTCCTCTTTTTTTAAGATATTTTTTAGTTAGATATAATACAGTAATAGAGTCTTTCCCACCTGATACAGCAACTGCAATATTATCACCTTTTTCAAATAAATTGTATTTTCTTATTGTTTTAAAAACCTTGTCTTCAAAATAAGAAATAAATTGAGATTTTGTAAGAACTTGACCATTTTGAAGTCTGTATACTGGTGAAGCAGAGCTTTGAATCATAAATTTAGTAAATAAATAAGAATTTATAAATGATGGTTTTAATTTAGAAAATATTATAACTAAAATATATATTTATTATTTTTATGGGGAAAATTGCAAATATTATTTTTGATTTTGATGGAGTTCTTGCCGATTCTTTTAAGTTTCATTTTGATAAAATTAGAGAATTTACTAAGTCTAAATTTACCGAGGAGGAATTTAGAGATATTCATAATGGCAATTTTTTTGATAAAGTTCCTCTTGCTTTAAAAAATGTTAAATGGGAAGATTATAGAGATTTTATTTATGATGAACAAATATTAATAGATATAAGAGATGAAATTAGAGAGGCAGTTTTAGAGTTATCTAAAAATTATAAACTTCATATTATTAGTTCTGGAGGTTATAAGAATATTAAAGGATTTTTGGGTAATAATGGAGTCTTAGAATGTTTTGGAGAAATTCTAGGCCTTGAGGCATGTAAAACAAAGGTTGCAAAATTTAATATGCTTTTTGATAAATATTCAATTAAATCTGAGGAGTGTATATTTGTAACTGATACTTTAGGTGATATTTTGGAGGCGAAAAATGTTGGTGTAAAAACTATAGCTGTAGAATGGGGTTTTCATAATAATGATACTCTAAAAATAGGAAATCCTTTAAGAATAATATCCCATATTGATGAATTATTTGAGATTATAAATAATTAATTGTGTGATATCTTAATCTCAAATACTTTTATATAAATTAAAAATCCTATGAATTGCTATCCCCACCATAAATGATGGAGTATTACGCAATTCTTCGAGACGATTTTTAGTCATCGTT
>CAYLKB010000134.1:0-3979 GCA_964384165.1 uncultured Methanosarcinales archaeon | reverse complement strand
TTATATCGTTTCAAGATTACCCCATCCTTTAGGGTGGGGCTTAACTTTAAACGATATTCCTAAATTAGATAAAAACTTATTTGCTATGTATACAAGTCAAAAAGCACTAAGTAAATACTAGGATAACAAAGAGGAAGAAGATACATGAAAGTCTATATAATATAATGCAAATATTTATATTAAACCTAACCTTAACAAATTTATAAATGAAAGCGATAATAATATCAGCAGTAATAATAATAACTATATTTTTAATAACACTATCATACATCCCAATAGGAATAGAACCATTAACAGAAGTATATTTTGAAAACCACACACAATTACCATCAAATATAAATCTCAACACCTCATACAACTATGCATTCACAATTAACAACCTTGAACACCAAAAGATGAGATATATCTACAACATAACAGCAATAGATGAAAATAACACCATTATAAAACAATTAAACACAAACGAACTAATCCTTGAACACAACAAATCACAAACAATACAGCAATCAATACTATTTAATCAAGAAATCCCAAGAACAAAAATAAAAATAGAAGTTACAAAAGATTTATCACTTGAAACACCTGAATTCAAAAACAAATTATGGTGGCCAGACCCTAACTACCCAACAAAGATTGACATTCATTTTTGGATTCAGCAATAAAACTAACCCAATTAAACCTATATTTAAATACAATACTCAACTTCCAAATAATTATGACAATAATTATTGCATTAAATTTTGAAGGTGGAGCTCTGCTATTCTCGGACTGCACATATACTGAAGATAAAACATATAAAACTCATCAGGATATCAAACACCATCATGTAATATACAATGATCATGACCACTTATTCTTTGCAAGTTCAGGAAGAGTAAATAATGGCTTGAACAGATTTCTAAAAGAGAAAAGCGAAGAAAACAAACAACTCTCAAGATATCTCTCGGGATTTAATGAAAGAAACTCAGAAGATATGGCAAGAACATTTGCTAGAACAACAAATACGCACAATAATGGTTATGTTTTCATGGGTATATTTGATGGTGAAGTTAGAATGGGCTCTTCTATTTTTGGAGAATTAAAACTAGACCAAAAATGCATTGCAATAGGCTCTGGAGTTGATACTGATTTAATAGATAAACTAAAAGAGTTAAGTGAAAAAGGCGACAACCAACAATTTGATTATTCTGTTGAACAAGCAAGAGATATGATGAACAATCTTTTATTTCATAGAACAGAAGAATTTAAAGGTTATGAAGCACTTAGAATTGATAAAGCCCCAAAAAGACTACACATAAAATACTCAGCTGACTTAAATACAAATTATATCATGGCCAATATATTTGATAAATATAGAACAACATGGGAAATGGAAATTCCAAGAAGAATTAATCTGAACTAACTAGCAACACTATTAAAAACAAATGCACACTTATTTTTGTAATGACAATACTAATTGCAATGAACCTTAAACAAGGAGCATTCTTTATCTCAGATTGCATGGGCCACTATGATAATGGTTATAAAAGACAAATACAAAAAATTGAACCAGTTAAATTAACATCAAATAACTATATGTACTATGCAAGTTCAGGTTTAAGAAATGAGAAAGCTCGGAACTATTATTTTAGGCTAAATCATCCTGACAATGATGCAATGGCAAAAGCTATATTAGGATTAGATAATAAGAACCAAAAAGGAATGCAATTAGCTAATGAATTTGCAATGACTACGCAAATATATGATAATTCTTACATATTTCTTGGGATATTTGAAGGAATAATTAAAATGTCTATTGCAATGCAGGGAAATTTAAATAAAAAAAATAAACTTTTTTCTGCATGTCTGGGAAATGGTGTAACAGTAAAATTAGAAAATAAACTTGAAGAATTAAGTAAAGATGCATATAGTGAACCTCTTGATGTATCATTAAAATATGCATATAAGCATATAAACACTCTCTACAATTTAACAAGTCAATTCAGAGGTTATCAAATTTTAAGAATTGACAAAACATCAAACTCTGTTATAATAAAATATGCAGAAGACCTAAATGCATATAATATACCTAATGATGTAATGGAATCAAACTCATTAAAACAAGTAACTCAAATAATAATGCCAATGAAAATTGAACCAGACAAAATCGCAGCATAGTCTATTTTAATAAAAATATATGTTCAATAAATGTAAAATTTATCCGATAAAATAAAAACAAGATAAAAAAACATAAAAACACTGCAAATTTTAATAGTTAAATATATTAAGAAATTATCCATAGACTTGCATTATGGAAATAATTCATATAGATAAAGAAAAAATGCTAGTCCATATTGAAATGTCAGTAAAGGACTTAGAAGCACTAAAGCTAAAAGAAAATGAAGAAGTTGACTTCGATATAATTGACAATAAGCCAATTATAATAAAAAAACCCTAAGACAAATATATCGTTTCAAGATTACCCCATCATTAATGGTGGGGATAGCAATTTTAAGGATTTTTAATTTATCGTTTCAAGATTACCCCATCCTTTATGGTGTGGATAGCAATTCTTAGGATTTTTAATTTATACAATAAAATTAGTAAATTCACACCTTATAGTTCATATGGTAATTTAAATTGAATATTTACTGAATGCTTAATAAAAGTAATTAACATACAGTCCAATCTTCTATTCGATAGCAAACTACAAAATACAGTTCCACTTTACGATACCATCGTATAGCTTTATAAATCATTAGTTATATTATATATTATGGATAAGGAATTATATAAACAAAATACCTATTGGGAAGAAGAATATCAAATACATGGTTATATAAGAGAAAAATATCTCAATTGGCTCTTTGATAATATTAATACAAAAGAAATTTTGTTTTTAACTGGACTTAGAAGAGTTGGAAAGACTACAATTATGAAACATTTTATTAAAAAATTACTTGACTCAGGGGTTAAGAGTGAGAATATATTATTTGTTAATCTAGATACATTTACTTTAATAGATAAAACTATTCATGATATAATTGAAGAATATAGAAAGATTCATAAAAAATCAGTTAAGGAAAATTTTTATTTATTCCTTGATGAAGTAACTTCAAAAGATAATTTTGAATTAGAACTAAAAAGCATTTATGATAATGAAAATATAAAAATTATAGCATCATCATCTACAGCAAGTTTAATGAGAGATAAAAAAGCATACCTAACTGGAAGGACTAAAACTAAGGAAATAATGCCTTTATCATTTAGTGAATTTTTATTATTTAATAATGTCATAGTAAAGAAATATGACAAAGCAAAATTAGAAGGTTATTTTAGAGAGTATTTAGAAACTGGAGGAATACCTTATTATGTTTTAAGTAAAGATAAAGAATACTTAAATGAATTAGTAGAGAGTATTATATACAAAGATATAATTTCTCATTATAATATTACTAATCAAAAAGTTATAAAGGAACTTTTTGTTCTTATCTGTGAAAGAGTAGGAAAAGTTACAAGTTACAACAAACTTGCAAATATTTTAGGAATTTCTGTAGATAGTGTAAAAAGATACATTGATTATTTTGAAAAATCTTTTTTATTTTATAGTATTGAACGATATAGTAAATCATATAATGAGAATATTACCAGCCCCAAGAAATTCTATATTGGAGATGTAGGGATTAAGAATATGGTAACTGGATTTAGAGATATTGGAGCCAGTTATGAGAACTTGGTATTCCTTAAAATAAAAAACAAAAAACCAAAATACTTTTTTGATAATGGTTGTGAGTTAGATTTTATGATGGATAATGAAGTTATTGAGGCAAAATATAATATGGAATTAACTGATAAGCAAAAAAAGGTTTTTGATAATATAATAAAAGAGAAAAAAATAATTGCAAAAGGAGTTGATTATTTTATATCCTTTCAAGATTACCCCATCCATTAGGGTGAAGCTTAACTTTAAACGATGACTAAAAATTTGTCTCGAAGAATT
>CAYLKB010000133.1:0-4124 GCA_964384165.1 uncultured Methanosarcinales archaeon | reverse complement strand
CTGACGAATTATCAACGGAAAATTTAAATATAACAATCAATGAAGAATAAGTAGAAAATGAAAGTTGAAGACAAAGATATTTTGATTCATTCATTAAAAGCATTAAAATTGATTAGAGATTCAAAAGATAATTCAATAATAAATCTGACTGTAATAGATAAAATAACACCATTTTATATTACTCCAATCACTGCTTTTATTAAAAAGAACCAAAATTTTAAAATTAAATATCCACAAGATGATTTTAAATTATTTTATTTAGATACTATTAAATTTCCAGAAACAACAGATGCTTTAAACACCTCTAAAAAATCTTATACTCCATTATTTGAAATAAAAAAAGAATTAGGAAAAGATGAAGATAACGAAGAAATTTTAGATTTGATTGAAAAAATTATTATAGAAAATTTTGATTTAAAAGAAAATCTTCAAATACTAATGTGTGTGTTTAATGAATTAATTTGTAATATTCAACAACATTCTGAATCTAACTTTAATTGTATTCAGGCTCAAATATATGAAAATAATCTTGCAATCTCTTTAATTGATACTGGAATTTCAATACCTGGAAGATATAAAAAATCAGGATATAAACAAGAGGAAAATAATTTAGAGTTATTCAAACTAGCATTTGAAGGAATTTCAACAAAAGATAATAATGAAAGAGGTACTGGAATTCCAAATACCTATAATTGGATTTGCAATGGTTTAAAAGGGTCAATGGTTATAATATCAAAAAATTGTGCATTTAAGAAAATAATTAATGAAGATATGGAATTTATTGATTTAGAACCTTTAAAATTATCATTTGAAGGTACAATAATTAATTTATTATTTGAAAAACCAAAGAAAAAAATAGATTCTTATTCATATATAAACAAACCATTATTATAAATTTTAAAGTGATAACAAAGTTTATAATATATAAAACATTATATAATATTAGGTGGTAACAATGATTTCTTTAAATAAAAACTTGGCAACTAGGATTTCTGCACAAAATTTATTTGAAAAAATAATTAAGGAAAATACTTTAGAATTAGATTTTTCTAATGTTTTAATTGTTTCTAGGTCATTTGCTAATGAATTTGTAAATTTAGAGAAAACTCATAATATTAAAATTAAAAAGTTAAATATGAATAAAGATATAAAATATATGTTTGAAAATGCAGATAAACCTTTGGACAATGATATTTTAGCAAGAAATAAATATTCTACAACCTCTGTTGAGAAATATGCAAACTTAATTTAAAATTTAATTTTATGTTCATTTTCTCCAAAATTATATAAATAATTAAATATGAGGTTATTTTATGAATTTGAATTTTACAGAGGACATATCAGTTGAATAACCAACTATAAAATTTTTCCTTGAAAGTCTTAATTACAACGATTATAACAACCATTATGATGAAAAGTTTGGTGATAATGAAGAAAGAAGAATTCAGGTGAAGTTATTTTAAGAAAAAGCTTAAGAACAGCTTTAATAAATTTAAATAAAGAGCTACCTAAAGATACAATAGATAAAGCAATTGAAATTCTTCAAGAAAATAGATTTTCTTAGGATTTTTTTATTTTTCATATTTAAATCTCATTTTAATTATTTATAAAACAATTCCTTTTAAATTTTATAATTCCTATACACAAAAATGAAAAAACATCAATTTATTTCAAAAAATTTCCCTTTTTTATTCAAGAATTCAAAAATAAAAACATCAAATAATTACTATTCAATTTAGTAAATATAAGTAGTAACATTTAAAATAAACTTTTTATTTCTATTTCTTAATGAAACTATTGGAATTTCCAACTGATTATACAGGACAATTAAAACAATTTGTTGATGGAAAAACAAATTCAGGATATTCAAATCATCCTGCAGACTGGCTAATATCATTTGTTGAAAAAAAAAATAATAGAAGAAGATTGCTTGGAAACGGACTTATTTTTAATCTTCACGGACTAGGATTAGTACCACTTGATGTTCTAACAGACTTTTATAGTTCAAAAGACCATAATAATTGTCATATATTGTATTATGGATATGAATTCAAACTTAATGAAATGGAAACTCTTTATCAATATGAAGAAGAAGGTTTATGTTTAATAAAATTAGATACAAATGAAACTTGTCAAAACACTGGTCTTCAATTATACCCAAATCCAGAATTAAGCCATGACAAAATTAAAATTATAGGAGCAAACATTGATGGCAAACTTTTCCAAGAAATAACGCAGCTTTCTAAGTCAGAATTTGACGCATCAGCATATTACTGTCAGGATTTAGAACAGAACTTTCCAGCAGGCAGTCTATTATTAACACCAGAAAATAAAATATTGGGAATCGCAAAAAAAGACACAAGAAAAAACAGATTATATACTTATGGTCCTGCCTCTATTTTAGGATTATTTGCAGATTACTCAAGTGAAATACAAGAAGAAACAAGAAGAAACTCAAATAAGACAAGTCATAACAGAAGATAACAATAAATCAACCAATATTTGTAAAAATCGAGAGTTGTTACTTATATAACATAAAACAATTAGTTTTTATAATCAAAAAATATATTTTATATGCTACAAACTCTAAAATAAATTTATATTTTTTGAAGACCAAAGAAGTTTACGCTCTCCAAGACTTTATTATAAAAAACATTGAATTCTATGTTAAAGAAAAAAAATCTGAAAAAAATCAATTTCTACCAAATACCAGAACTCATTTCAACCCCGAAGCTTATTATCTTGACATACATCTAAAATATCTCAAAAGAGTAAAAAATTGTCTTGGCCTCAATTCTGAGTTGATTAAAATTTTCTATGCAAAAATCTATATTGGAAAACAAAAATATCATTCAAGCATATCAATATATACTAATTTAAGATATCAAATGAACTTAAAATATGGCAAAGAAACCTGTTCTATTACAGGAAATACCACAATGCATTATCCAATTCACTACCACAGAATATTCCCTGAAATAGAAAGAATAAAAACATCTCAGGCACTCTCTCTAATTCTTCCAATATCAGACAATGCTGTATTTCTACTTGAAGACACAAAAGAAATGATAACAAAACTAACAAGAATATTAATCAATACTTATCTTAGAAACTACAAGCAAAAACCTTTCGTAATCTGCTATGAAAATGTTCTCACATATTTCTCATCTAAGGTTTATCTCCGAAATTTCTGTCTTTCAACACGGCAACCTGCGAATTTCTACTTAAAAGTGTAGTTTATAATCAAAATTCAGTATTTTATTAAATAAATAATTCTATATGCATTTTATGGTAAAAAAATCAATACCAAAAACTGCTTATATTGAAATTCTAAACAATGCCGAGTTTCAAGAAGCTTATTTTGTGCCAAAAATCCCTTCAGGTTTAAAGGAAGGTATTTTTGAGATAGATGATTTGGATATAATTAAAAATTATGATATCCAAACTAAAGTAAAATATATACTTGATTTGGGTTATTTTAGGGCTAGAAAAACATTTTTTAACTATAAGTTTACTGAAGTTCTTGACGATTTAACTTTTGTCTTGAAAAAATATTTCCCTCAAATAAAAACTAATCAAATAAAATTTAAAATTCCAAGACCTGATTCAGTAAGTACACTAAGAAAAAAAATTTTAAATTGCTCAAAGCATGTAAAGGTTTTTCGTTTTGTGCTGTTGAAATTTTACAAAAAGTTGAAGAGTTGTTGAAAATTAAAAAACATTCAATAGTAAATCATTTTTTTGCTTCAAGTATTACAGACTTTAAAGATAATAAAGAAGATTTGCATCAATTAATGTTTCATTCTCTGAAGAATGATTTAATTGAACTTAAAGGACATAAAAGTATGGATTATACAGAACTAACACAGATAAGGAAAATGTTTTTACTTATGAGAATATTTTATAATATGCCTTTATTGCAACCTGTATTTAAAGAACCTGTTTATCAAACTTTCATCCAAATCCCTGAAATTAAAAGATTAGATTTATCTTTGTCAAGACATGAGAAAAATATATTGAAATTAATTGATGATAACCATAATATTGAGAAATTTACTCATGAGAAATATCAATAGAAAGTAATAAATCCAAAAATGTGTCCTCTATTTTTTGTCTTAAAGTAA
>CAYLKB010000132.1:3858-4205 GCA_964384165.1 uncultured Methanosarcinales archaeon | reverse complement strand
GACACACACGAACATCCTGGATTCGGTTGGCCTCTAAAGACAGCTGTTATTTATTTCTTGCCCAAAATGCCTCCTGTAACAGAATACAGCATTTAGATAACTGCACAATTCATGGACTGGATGTCAAGTAAAATGGACCTACTGGCTGCTTCGTACTTAGTTAAGACTAATTTTTGTTCAAGAAGTTGTAGGTCGGCTGGTACTGTCTTTGTAACTCTGCCCTATAGTCTCCAGTCTTTTGACTCTCACATGCCATTTAATTGTCAGTTAAAGACTTACCTGTTCCGCAAAATTGTGGTCCATAGCCAACGACCGGTGCCCATATGATTCAAGTAAGAAATGTTCAC
>CAYLKB010000132.1:0-3848 GCA_964384165.1 uncultured Methanosarcinales archaeon | reverse complement strand
GTAGATTGTTTGTCCAATCTGTCGAGAACAGCTGCCCGAAGAACTTGTCAGTGACCTTGACGCTATTGCTGCTGACCTTTCTGTAACCTCTGACCTTTCAACTAGTTCTCTGCAGTATGTTCCATCCAGCGAGACTGTCGAAATGCAGAGACATATGTCAACAATATATCAACGCCAGTTGGACCGCGGCGGCATTATTGATATCGAGGCGGAAAGAAATAAGTTCCTTGTACCGAAGGTCGGTTCATTTCACTGCCTAATTAAGCACAAACTTTACAATATCTCATCTGTGCTGCTGTGTATTGTATTGCATGTGTGTCCTCCGTATGTCTGTCTGTCATAAATTATTTATCAAAACTCAAAAATGGCTCAAAATAACCGCTTTGCATTAGTGTGAAAGCATTGGGAACTGTATGCTGGCTGTCGAGTGTTTTTCATCGTGTTGCATTCAGTTGTAATTTGTAATTACAGATGGGTTTAAAGAGATGAGCGTAGTTGGGTTGGACAATGCATGGGGTTGGAGACTGATGGAAACTACTCCTATGGTCACATAACGTTATCATGGATGCCGATGGCGAGGTGAATTTTGGAGAGAATAGAGAATGCTGAAGATTTGGATTGGGTTGGGTTGCTTAAGGCACTGGGGAACATAGGGTAGCTGAGGCTGTTCTGGAGCTTTCATAGATATACGTTTATTGGGCTGTAGGATATGCTGTTCAACAATGGTGATTTGTGTATGTATGTACAGGATGGTCTGGTGGTGAATGTTGAAAGTCGTAATGCATCGGCACCCGAAACTTCCGTCCCTGTTCCCGAATCAGTTCAACAAACTTCTACCAATGTCTTTAGTGAATACAATAGGAAATACAACAACGAATCACGTTATGATCGACGTCGTGATGAAAAGAGGACTTCGAATCACAAACAGTATTCTACTAGACCTGCCTATGGAGATTACAGTAGAGGAGAAAGAAGGCATGAAAATCGACCACCAGCTAGAGAGAGTCGGGGAGATCTTTCGACAGCTGTGGACATTGATGTGAAACAAGGATATGAAAATGTGCCTGCAAATAGTGAAAATAATGTTGCAGTTGAATTGTTATACGAAGTACAGGAGAGTACTAAAGATACTGCAACTGATTGTAATATCGAAAGGAAGACACCAGAAAGTGACGAGATAAAATCATCATCTGATAGACCAGGCTGTAATAAGAGCAAGGGCAATAACCACCAAGATCTGACATCATCAAATAAACCAGACAGTGGCATCATCACTAGGAATAACCACCAAGTCCATGTTAACAACAGTGGTAATAACCACCAAGGTCATGACACGTTATCAAGTAAACCAGACTGTGATACTGGCAGTGAAAATAACCACCACGCTTCTTACACATCACCAGATGAGCCAAAGTGGGTTAGGAGTAGTGGTAATAACCACCAAGGACATAACACATCATCAGATGTACCATACCGTGATGAGAGCAGGGGTAATAACCATCGTGGTCCATACACGTCATCTAATAAATCAGGCAGTGATAGTAACCATCGAGGCCTTGTTAACAACAGTGGCAATAACCACAAATGTCCTTACACGTCATATGGTATACCAGACTGTGATACCAGCAGTAAAAATAACCACCGAGTTTCTTATGCATCAACAGACATATCAGACCATGATAAGAGCAGTGATATTAACTTCCGAGATCCTCACATGTCGTCGGATAAACTTGGTCACGGTACGAGCAATGGCAATAACCGCCGAGGACATAACACATCATCAGATAAGCCAGGCCGTGATAACAGCAGTGGTTGTAGCCATCAGATTCATGATAACAGAAATGATAATAACCCCCAAGGTCACAGCACAAAACAAATTGACAAGTCTCATATTACTGCTAGAAATGATGGTACAGGTCGGAACCGACGGTACAAAGATAGACGTTATCGTCATTATGATGATCATCGGGATGCCCATTTTCAGAGACCTCGGCCGAGTCAAAGGTCGAATGAAGCTGACGCTGAATCGGGCGAAAAGAATGAGAAATCTAGGTCAGATAATGGAAACGGGACATCGGTGAAAACGTTGCTCGAACCAGTAGAACAATGTATAACCGATGAGACGACCCCAACTCATGACACTGACGTCCAATTAGAATATCTAGACAAACAGGATGAGTACAAAGAAAGTGACGTCACCGAAGAGACTTGTACAAAGCGTGTTGTAGGTCAAGGCAAGGAAACGATAGAAGAACGACGGCAAGGCGGTGCTCGTAGATTGTATAACTCTCGTTGTCGTGACAATACTGATCAGTATTGCAACACGAGGCGACATAATGACGACACATGTCGTGGTCAGCAACGTAGGAAGCCGAGTTCATCGAAATCCACGGGCGTGTCGCGCGAGGAAGACGATTTATGTCGAGATCGTGAGGACCGTGAAGAACTGGTCGCCAGTGGAAACAGTCTCATTGATGCCGAGAATGGTTCTCGTCGACACAGTATGAATGATCGAGACCGTAGAGATGATGATCCAGTGGACAGTAGTCAGTACAAAGACAGGCGTGGAAGAGGACGAGGAGGTAATGGTGGAGGTAGGTTTACAAATACCAATCGTGGCATATTGGCCCATTATAACAATAATTCAACGTTTGAATCTACTGGGTCTATTTCGAAATTACATTCCGGTTCACACGACAATCCGGAATCTGCAGGTGTTTCGACGATGCGGCACGCGGAAGCTACAGATGGCACTGATAGTCGTCGCGGCGAGCATCACTTGTCGGACCAGGAAGAACGAACTATTGATCAGCATTACCGAGTACAAAACGGCGTTGATCGAGACTCGAGAGAAGATCGGAGTTACAGTTCCCGACAACAGCAACACACGGGCCGAAGTAGCCGGTTCTGGTACCGAACTAGCTACAACAATGATCGTCGGTCTGGAGATAATATTAATAATACTCGACCAAAGAGTTCTGCAGTTAACAAAACCAAAGACGTATCTCGAACGTCATCTCGAGCTCCTGGATTTCCTGTATCATCCGCCGAACAAGTATCTGAATCATAGAGCTCGATTTTCATTTCTTTGCAATCGCTGAGCCATTCGTGTTGCTTCACAATTGGTACTGGTGACTGGTTACATGTAGTCACAGGTTTAGATTGCTGACAGATAACACTCGTACACCTTGAACGTTTAGCTTTGTAACGTTGTATTTTGAATTTAACATTCGAGCCAACCTGGGCGCTTATGGATTGGCTGTGTTTGCCTTCGCCTTCGTCGTCATGATTTGATTAACATGATCAAACTTACCACCATGTTGATCTTGACGCTCACTTCTTTCTGACTGGGTATGATGTCACTAGTTAATTTCACACGATACTACCAACAATTTCTAAAATGAGATGTCATACTTGGTTAGTGTCGTCACGTTTTCTACTGACAGACGCAACCCAAAATGAAATGTATCCCATTTATTATCGAAATAACTGCGTTTGAGCTGAACAATTTAAACTTTGTCGTATTCATTTTCGTCCTATAGGACGTCGTTTCAAGTATATTCGCTCACAGAATAACTCGAAAACGTCGAAACTAAGAAGTTGAGCCTATAGAAATGTTCGTGGACTGTCCACAAGTCTCTCACCGGTATTGACATCTGTATGATTGTTTCAGTTAAATCAGTAAAAAAACATGTGATGGACCAAACGACAAAATTTCCCTCGTTCTTTGTATTCTTTGTTGTGAATAGGTGAAGGTTCACTATCTGTTATTGTACTGGCGAGTTGTAAACACGTAGTTTTTAGCCCACCGATGCTATAGCTGCAAGCTATGCATAGGATGGGCTATT
>CAYLKB010000131.1:0-4308 GCA_964384165.1 uncultured Methanosarcinales archaeon | reverse complement strand
CATCCTCAGGTAGCACATCCTCAGGTAGCACATCCTCAGGTAGCACATCCTCAGGTAGCACATCCTCAGGTAGCACATCCTCAGGAACATCAAAGACTCCTGGAAATCAAGATTATGTAAATGTTGTCAAAGAAAAAGAAGAACAGAAAAAATTAATTGAAGAAAAAGAACAAAAATCTAAAGAAGATAATAAAATACCTGTTAATGATAATTCACAATTAAAAAATAATGCTACAACAAATGTTCAATCAAATAATACAAATAATTCAAAACCGCAAGCACAAGTAATTAAAATCAACACAAATGACAATAAGACAGTATATGCAATAGCATTTTGGGGAGTAAGTCCTGAACAGCAAGATTCAAATAATCTAGAGGAAAATACTGCAAGTAAATTATATTCATTTCTTTCAAGATTATTTGGAATATCTCAAGCCAATCCATTATCACAAATCTCAACAAATCCAAGTTCTGGATTTTTACGGGGTGGAGTAAATTACATGTTTGAAGGAATAATTGATACAATAGTAAATTTGGGATTTTTTTCATCTCTACTAGATGACAATTATAATTACTTGTAAGTCATTAAATAATATTAAAAACCCCAATTTTGTATTTTTTTATATATGATTACAGACTTTCACGCTAAGTTATTTTTTTGGTCTTTTGCTATCTTATTATCAATATCTACTATTTATTCTATACCTATAATTCCTGGAGAAAATGGATTTGGTTTTGACACTCCAGCTGGAAGAGGAGGTGACATTTACAAAATTACAAATCTTGAAGAATCTGGTGAAGGTTCATTAAGAGAATGCGTAAATGCAAACGGACCAAGAACTTGTGTATTTGAAATTTCTGGTACTATTGAGTTAACATCTGAACTACAGATAACAAAGCCGTATATAACAATTGCAGGTCAAACAGCACCAAGTCCGGGGATTACTATTAAAGGTGCAGGAATTATAATTAAAGCTAGTGATGTATTAATACAGCATTTAAGATTTAGAATTGGTGATTTAGATGAAGGGCCCAACTTTGAATCAAGAGATGCAATATCAATTGGAGCAAACTATGATAATGTTAAAAGAGTTATAATAGACCATGTATCAGCAAGTTGGGCAATTGATGAGGTAATTTCAGTCTGGTCATATGCCGCAGAAGTTAGTAATATAACAATTATTAATTCCATATTCTCAGAAGCCCTATTTGACTCAAAACATCCTGATGGAAGACATTCTATGGGAGCTTTATTAGGAAAAAATGCTGATGACATTTATTTTGGAAAAAACATTTTAGCATTTAATAATCAAAGAAATCCTCTTGTAAGAGATGACATATCAGAAGTATTAATTGCAAACAATTATCTTCACCATACAGGCCTTGGAAGCAAATCAAAAATATATCTTGGAACAAGAGGTAGTGGCAATGTCCCTCTTACAGCAACTATAGTTGGTAATGATTACTCAGCAAATCCTGATGATTATTATTTTAACACAATATATATTGAAGATGAAACGCCAACTAACACAAAAGTATATCTAGATGATAATTTAGGACCTTATTATGTTGAAGGTGACCCATGGTCAGTAGTTCATAATAATAGCAGAAAAGATTCATCAATAAGACTATCAGAATCGTCTATAAATCTTGAGAACTTTCAAATTATCCCTGCTGAGCAAATAAAAAACTATCTTATGTTAACAGCAGGAGCTAGGCCTTTAGACAAAGATGCAGTAGATAAAAGAATAATAAAAAATATTCAAGATAATACGGGAGAAATTATTGATTCACAAAATGAAGTTGGTGGTTGGCCTATTTTACCAATAAATACTAAAAAATTTGAATTACCTACAAACCCAAATTCAGACTCTGACAATGATGGTTATACTAATTTGGAAGAAGTACTTCATAAATATTTAAGTTATGTAGAAGATGGATATGATATTAATCAAGATTTTCAAAGCAAAAACATAAATGCAAAATTCTTATATAATTACTTTTATATAAACTCAGAACTTGAAAGCAATTTTGCCGAACTTGATTTAATAGAACTAACTGCTGGAAATGCTAATGCAATATTTTCTATTATAAGCGATAACGATTATCTATATATAATGGGAAAAGTTTCAGATGATGAAAAAATTATTGGTACCTCAAATATAAATTCAGATACTATTGGAGTACTTATTGAAACAAATTCAGGACTTAAAAAAATATTTCTAAATTATAACAATGCAAGATACTCAGTAAATGAAAACGAAGAAATAGACAATGCATTTAATTCAAATATCGAATCATCTGTTGTTTTTAAATCAAACTCAGATAATTCAAATTTACTTGATGAGTATCATGTGAAAATAAAAATTCCACTTGAACAAATCACAACAAATCCAAGAGAACTCTCAAGCGTAAATTTTGATATTAGATTTAAAAACATTAACTCAAACTCCATTATTTACCAAACAGGATATGCTGATTACCTTATTAGCGATGATTATAGAAATAACGAGCCATTAAATACACTTCTTTTAACAGAAGATATGATAGCTCTTGATACATCAAATATTAACTTAGATACATCAATACCTCAAATTACAAACTCTGATATATCAGTTTACAATAGTACTCATTTAAAATTAATTGTTAATACTAATAGAAAATCATTCTGCAGGTATTCTGAGCAACCTCAAATACCATACATTGAAATGGAAAATGAGTTCAAATACTCACTTTCAACAAAACATGAAGTTTACATAATTATTTCACAAGATAAAGAAAACTATAACTTCTATATAAAATGCAAGAACTTAAATGAAATGCCTCAATACCAAGAACAAGACACATATGTATCATTTACAATGCAAGAGAGTTCTGATGATAATCAAAACTCAAATAATTCGCAAGACCAAATCATTGATGATAATCTTCCTAGTCCTATATTAAACGATTCATCAAACATAACTGATGAAGAGATAGAGTTAAATCAACCTCAATTGAACTCAACAATTAATGATTCTGAGTCTAATTTTACTAACACAAATTCATCGCATAATTATACAAACTCAACAAATAATAATGTAACTAATAATGAAACTGATATTGAAAATAACAATGATACTGATTCATCATCCTCTTCAAGCTCAACATCAAGCTCAACATCAAGCTCAACATCAAGTACAACATTAAACTCAGATTCATCAGCAAATGAACCTATAAAAGGTTCTAATACAGATTATAAAGATGTTATAGAAGATAATAAAAATCAAACAATTATTGAAAGCCAAGATAATCAAAATCAAAAAGATTTATTGCAAAACTCATCAGTAAATCAAACAGGAAACTCAACTCAGGAATTAAATTCAAATAAGTCCAATATAAATAATAATAACAAAGACCTAAGTTATAACTCAAATTCAAATAATAAAAAATCATCTGATATATTTTCAATATTAAAAGCCAATGAACTTGACGAAAAAACATGTGTGCCTAACTTTGAATATAGCAAATGGAGTGAGTGTGAATATGGAGAAAGATACAGAAACATAACAGACTTGAATAATTGCATAATAGACTCAGTTGAGAAAAGTTTTTGTTCTATGAAGAATTCTGATGAAATCAACAATATGTTCATAAATGCAAAGAATATCAATTTAAACAAGACTCTATACAAGAATGTCTATATGGGAAACTTTGATACATCATATAATGAAGTATTTATGACAAAGGAAAAACTAGATGAAAATGATTTATCAAGTAAAAATAAAAATTTAATAATAGTTGTAGATACTAAAACAAGTATAGAATATTTGGCAAAAATAATAGATTATGACACATTAACTAATACTTATTACTACAAACTTGAAAGACTTGATATTAATGATTTTGAAGAATTAAAGAACTATGGCATAATAGACAGACCATTTAGTGAAAAAATTATTATTTTAAAAGACACAATGCTCTCAAATGATTTTGTAATTATATTCATTAGAATATTTATGTTCATCTCTATTATTGCCCTATCTATCCATCTTGTCTTTCATATCAAATTCATACACAGAAGACATCACTCAAAGAATCATTTAAAAAATCACTTTCACATGAAACACTGCCTTGATGATGAAAATTGAAAAAGAATAATATATATTCTATTTAACGATATTAACCAAAAGATAAATTAAAAATCCTAAGAATTGCTATCCCCACCATAAATGATGGGGTATTACGCAATTCTTCGAGACAAATTTTTAGTCATCGTTTAAAGTTAAGCCTCACCCTAAAGGATGGGGTAATCTTGAAACGATATAT
>CAYLKB010000130.1:0-4313 GCA_964384165.1 uncultured Methanosarcinales archaeon | reverse complement strand
TCTAACCTTTATATATTTTATTCTGCTTAAAACTTTTAAACTCCGAACGGAGCTGCTTTGCTAATAAAAAAAGTAAAATTCAAATTATATTAAAAACATTTAATTAGTAACTCAAATTAAAAACACACAAATATAATAACAATCAAATATTAACAAATAAATATAATCATTAGTATAAAAACTAAAATCTGTAAAAGTATGCAAACACAGCTCATCGTAGCATCGAAACTTCCCCGAGGTCTTTTAAATATGAAGTTTTCTTTTAGCTCTCATTTTAATAACACCATTTGACTTTCCAAGGCAGAACCTGTAAAACGATATGTTTATAAACTCAATTCCTTTTAATTTAATATATGGAAGACCAATTAATAAGGTTTAGAGAACAATTAGACAATATTGACAATGAAATTATTTATCTAGTTAAAAGAAGACTTCAAGTTGTCCAAAAAATTGGGAAATATAAAAACGAAAACAACATGGAAATATACCAACCTGATAGAGAAGCAGAAATGTTTAATAAATTAAGTGCTAAAGCTGTAACAATGGGAATTAATGAAAACTTTATACAAAATTTATTTGATATAATAATAGAAGAATCAAAAAAAGAACAAAAAAAAGCTATTGACAAGCAAAATCTTAAATAAAAGTGTCACTTGAACAAATTATTATCACATTAGGATATTTAGGAATTTTATTGTTAATGACAACAAATGGAATATTTGCCCTGCCTTCAAGTCAGCTCATATATATTTTAGCAGGATATTTTGCATATAATGGAAATTTCTCAGTTACATTTGTAATAATAATAGGAGCACTAGGCCACAGTATTGGAAATTATATATTATATGAAATCTCAAGAAAAAAAGGCATGAAATATTCATTAAAATTTATAAAATACATGTTCCAATTTCAAAACCCTGAAAGAGAAATAAAAAAATTTCAAATTGCATTTTCAAAGAAAAGCAAAACTTGGCTTTTTATTGGAAAATTAGCAAACCCTTCAAAAATATTCATTCCAATTCCAGCAGGAATTGCTAAAATGAACAGATTTACATATATTATTATTACTTATATTACATCAGCCATATGGGCATCAATTTTTACTTTAATAGGCTATTATTTTGGAAAAAGTTTTGAGAATTTTGGATTTATTGGAATAGGACTTCTTATTACATTCTTAATCGTCATGACATTCTTCTACAAAATGATGAACAGCAATGAAATTCTAAAACAACTTGAAGATGAAGAAAAACTTGAAAAAGAAAAAAAAGAAGAAATATTAAGCAAAAATAATAATATCCATAATAATATAAACAAAATCAAAAATAAAAAAACTAAATAAAAAAAATAAATAAATAATATAAAGTATCTTCTTAAATATACAATATTAAACTCGTCATCGAGTTAAAACTTATTTTAAAAATACTCTTTTTACCAAAAAAAAAAAAAAAAAAAAAATAAGTAAATAGCACAAAAAAGCTTTATTTATGAAAAATATTCCAATTTTCATGAATTTAAAAATTCAATAATTTTCTGTTTTAAAATATTAAATATTTTAACAAATTCATCCCAATCCTTTTCTAAAAGCGTAATCCTAAAACCATTTAAAGAACAACAAAAACTAGTTAAAGGTACAACACAAATTCCACTGCTTGCAAGAAGAAAATAAACAAATCTTTTATCAATGCAATCATTATCATTAAGACAACTTTTTACATAACCTTCAAGATGCTTATCACAAATAACAAGAGATAAATTTCTATTAAGATATTTCTCATTAAAAACTATAGTTGTATAAAATGCACCATAAGTTCTATTAACTATTATTCCATCAACATCTCTTAACAAATTATAAACATAATTAGCCCTTTTCTCAATCTCACCACATCTAAATTGTATATAATCATTATATCTTTCATCCTCTAAAATATAAGGCAAAACTGCCTGAGGAAGAGTTGTCGAGCACACTTCAAGCATTTTTGAATTAACTAAAGATTCAGCATACTTAGCAAAATTTTTATCTTCTTTCTTATTATGAAATTCCACCCATCCGCATCTAGCCCCAGGCCATGGAAGTTCCTTGCTAATCCCTCGCATAATAATTGCTGGAACTTCTCCAATTAATTCAGCAATAGAAACCATCTTTGCATTATTATAAACTAATTTTGAATAAATCTCATCTGATATTATAAAAAGATTAAATTCCCTTGCAATATTTACTACTTCTTGTAAAACTTCTTTTGGATATACCATTCCAGTAGGATTATCAGGATTTATTATCAAAATACCAACAATAGTATCATTATATTTAACTTTATTTCTCAAATCATCTATATCTATTTGCCAATTTTTTCTAGGATTAAGATTATAAGTTAAATGTTCATATCCACTATGAGCCCCTTCAGCACTAGAATGAGTAGGATAAGCAGGAGATGGCCCTATTACTCTAGCATTCGTATTTAATAATGAATAAACCTTAGATATAGCATCTCCAAGACCATTAAAAAATAAAATATCTTCTGGAGATAACTTTGTAAAATATTTCCTATTTGAAATAGAACTTAAAATATGTCTAGTATTATAAACACCTTTTGTAGGACTATAAGCCCATGTAGTATCATCCTTTAAAACCTCAGTAATTATATTCTTAATCCATAATGGTATCTTTTCACCTTTATTAACAGGGTCTCCAACATTCTCCCAATATATTTTTACTCCATAACTCTCAACCTTTTGAGCAAAACTAACAATTCCCCGTATTTCATAATTAAGTTGTCCTGCCCCATTTGACACAATATTTCTTCTCATATTACATATAAACAATATTAATTTAAAAATAATTTGATACAAGAAAAAGAATTAAAATTTATAGTTAATCAAGATTTCTAAGTTTGCCTTCAATAACTTTTAGATTATTCTTAATTCTATCAAGCTTTGACATGCCATCTACAGATTTTACATTAATTATTCTCTCTCTGTATTTAGGTTCTATTGGTTCATGTTTTTTCTCTACAACTTTTGGTTTTAATTTAGGTTTTGGTTTATCTGCAGGAATAAACTCTTCATCATATTGGTTTAAATCATTTGCCTCATAAATTGAATTTTCAAGTGACCTATCTAACTCAATATTTTCCTTATCATAATTAATATCTGTCTTAAGCATTTCTATTTGAGAATCAAGTTCTATTAATTCCTGCTCAGTAAGAGATATTACATTTTTAACATTTGGCATCAATTTTCTCAGATCCTGATAATCCTGATTTAATTTAGCAAGTCCCTTCTTAACATCATTAAGTATTTCAGCTTTTTCTTTTCTCATTTCAGCAATCCTCTCACTTTCCTGTTGCATTACCAAGGATAATTTTATACCCTCTAGTAAATCTTTTCTCTTTCCAGCAGCATCAAGCATACATACATATAAATCATCATAAGGCGTTTCAACTGAAGCAGGACTTTGATGAACTCTCGAAGATGAATTTAAATGGTGTTTTTTATGTACTTGAGTATTTGATGAAACCGATTTTGAAGCAACTTCACTTTTAAGCGAATTATTTTTCCCAGTTTCAGTCCTATTAGTTTTTACACTTGGCTTGCTTGTATGTGATTTATTATTTACGACCATTTTTGAAAATTTTATATAGTTATATGATCCAATTTTTGTATTACATCCTCAAGATAATTGTTCCAGTTATCAAAAACCTTATTTTCATCATAATTTAATTTATCATATCTCTCAAACAAAACTCTTATCTCTTGTTCTGTTGCTTTAATTTCCTTTAAGAGATTTACTATTTCAGTTACCCTATTAATTCTGATGTATATTTCTCTTTTTCTGTTAATCATTTTTATTTCTCAAATAACAAGCTATCTACTTCATATAATTTATCTTCTATAAACTGAAAGTCTTTTCTCAAATTTTCATACTCAATATCTTCTTCCGCTTTAATATCAAGAAGTCTCAAATGTCTTTCATTCGAAAGTTTTACCCTCTCCCTAACCGATTCCACTATCTCAAGCATTGCTTTAAACTGATGCGTTGTAACAAAATATGTCTCAGGAATATATGCAGACCTACCTCCATTAGATTGCGACCCATCAGCAAAATACAAAGACTGGTCTTCTTGCATGCTAGAATCAATTGTATCCTCAGAAATATTAGATGGAGACCTTGTTACAATTAACTTGCCCTGAGCATTTGAAGGATATTTTCTTCTAGAATATTGATGTGGAGTATGATCATATAAATCTTCATCATAATTTTTAGATTCCCTATCATTAGAGAATATTTGATTCCTAGAATTTCTTTGACCTCC